>NZ_JAMYQZ010000045.1:0-49783 GCF_040321145.1 Mesorhizobium sp. M0514 | reverse complement strand
CGGACGCATAGGGGGAGAGAAGTGTCACCTATGTATCCGGTTCAAAGTGTTACCCATCTATCGGCTGGACAGCTCTCATCGGCGATTTCGCCAATCGCCCGAGCTGCCTTCTTCTCCCCGTTCTACGGGGAGAAGGTGCCGGCAGGCGGATGAGGGGCGGCGCCGGCCTTCGTTCTATAAAGCCCCACCTCTATTCCAGCCCCGCGCCCGATCCCCAAACATCACACATCCCGTATCCGTCACCGCCAACGTGTCCTCCAACTTGATGAACCCCCGCGTCGGGTGAAGCATGGTCGTCTCCACCGACAGCACCATGTTTGTCTCGAGCGGCTTGGCGGCATAGGTGCCTTCATAGGTCACCGGATGGTTGGTCATCAGGAACGGAGCCTCATGCGTGATCAGCCCCATGCCGTGGGCGAAGAAATCCGTGTAGGGCGCGACCTTGGAGGCCTTCAGCACGCCCTCGGCATGCGAAATCATATCGCCGCCGACGGTGCCTGCGCTCACCTTCGAGAACGCCGCCTGCTGCACTGTCTCGACCTCGGCCAACAGATCTTCCAGTTCGGCATCCGGTTCGCCCAGAATGCCCATGCGGCAGAGATCGCCAATATAGCCGTGATAATTGCCGCCGGAATCGATCGACAGCACTTCGCCCTTTTTCCAAGCCTGCAGTGACGCCGCGCGGTTGTGGCTGGCGCCCAACGTCAGCAGGCAATATTCGAAATGCGCGCCGCGATTGGTTTCCTCACGCCGCAGCTGCTCGATGATCTCCGCCTTGGTCGTGCCTTCATGCGCCCACTGGATGGTCGCCAGCATGGAATCCGTGATTAGCTCGGAGGCAATACGCAGCTTTTCCAGCTCGGCGTCCGTCTTGATGGCGCGCATGCTCTCCAGCATGCCGGTCGCGTCGATCAGCCTGGCATCCGGTAACGCCCTGCGGATCAGCGCATAGGCGTCCGACGGCAGGAAGGCCGGCTCGATGCCGATGCGGGCGCCTGCCTTGCCGATCTTGCTGATGTGCTCAACCGCAAGATTGGCAGCATCGAGCGTGCCCCAGCAGGCGGCATGCAGCGTCGGCGTCCAGAATGGGTTGTTCTGGTGCTCGGCGCCTTCCATGCGGTTGCCGATATAGGCGGCATGATCGGGCCCGCCCTTTTCATAGAGGACGATAGGCAGGTAACGGCTATGGCCGATCGCATCCATGGCGGCAAAGAAGATGAACTTGTAGCCGCCAAGCAGATACTGCGTGTTGTGCTTGGAGGTCGCGAGCAGAACATCGATGCCGGCCTCTTCCATCAGCCGGTCGACCCTCGCCTGATCGAACGGGATATTGCTGACGGCGCTCTTGCCCGGGGCGATGTTCATCTTTCTCTCCCTGATATCAGTGGGATCGCCGGCCGTACTGCGTCCAATCCCTTGGCTTCGATCAAATCTGCACCATTTCGTTAACTCTGGTCCAGCCAGAAACAGGTTAGATTGCTTCGGCAGGCTGTCACCACTCGTCATTGCTGCACACTAAGGCAATCTGGTCCTACCAGAATACCAGAATGAAAGGGCCACCTCTAAACTGGTCCAGCGGACGAAAATTTCAAAGCCAAGCAAAGATGCGCCAATTCCGTCTCTGGCGAAACCCTTGGCAAGGGCCATAATCGCCGCGAGGATGCTGGCGGGTGCCGCCAGCTTCGAGGGGTGCGCCCATCTGGTCGCGGAGAGGACGGAGGTTGATCATGTCGGATATTTCCAGACGCACGCTGCTTGGCGGCTCAGTTTTACTGCTGGCCTCCACCGCCATGCCCACATTCAGCTGGGCGCAGACGCCGAAGAAGGGCGGCCGCCTCGTGCTTGCCGCCGATTCCGAGCCGCGCAACCTCAATCCGGCCATCGTCGCCTCCAACGGCGTCTTCTTCATCTCCAGCAAGATCGTCGAAACGCTGGCCGAAGCCTCGTTCGAAGGCAAGGACGGACTGGAACCCCGCCTTGCGCTCTCCTGGGAAGGTGCTGCCGATGGGCTGTCGGTGACCTTCAAACTGCGCGACGGCGTCAAGTGGCATGACGGCGAGCCGTTCACCTCGGCCGACGTCGCCTTCTCCGCGCTGCAGATCTGGAAACCGCTGCAAAATCTCGGCCGCACCGTGTTCAAGGATCTGGCCAGAGTCGACACCCCTGACGATCTGACCGCCGTCTTCAAATTCGCCAAGCCAACGCCGTTCCAGCTGATCCGCAACGCGCTGCCGGCGCTGTCAAGCGTGGTGCCGAAGCACATCTACGAGGTCGGCAAGATCGAGGACAACCCGGCCAACAATGCACCCATCGGCACCGGGCCGTTCAAGTTCGGCGAATACAAGGCCGGCCAGTATTACAAGCTGACCAGGAATGCGGATTACTGGGCCAAGGACGAGCCGTATCTCGACGAGATCATCTACCAGGTGCTACCCGACCGCACGTCGGCTGCAGCGGCGCTCGAGGCCGAAGAGATCCAGCTCGCCGCCTTCTCCGCCGTGCCCCTGGCCGACCTCGACCGCATCTCCAAGGTGCCGGGCCTGAAGGTGATCTCCAAGGGCTATGAGGGGCTGACCTATCAGCTCGTCGTCGAGATCAACCATCGCCGCAAGGAACTGGCCGACGTGAAGGTCCGCCAGGCGATCGCGCATGCCATCGACAAGGACTTCGTCGTCAAGACGGTGTTCCTCGGCTATGCCGCCACCGCCACCGGCCCGGTGCCGAAGAACGATCCGCAATTCTACACTGCCGACGTGCCGATCTATCCATTCGACGTCGCCAAGGCCAACGCATTGCTCGACGACGCGGGGTACAAGCGCGCCGATGACGGCAAGCGTTTTGCGCTGAAACTCCTGCCGGCACCCTATTTCAACGAGACCAAGCAGTTCGGCGACTATCTGCGCCAGGCGCTGGCGGCAATCGGCATCGACGCCGTGATCGTCAACAACGACTCGGCCGCGCACATCAAGGCCGTCTACACCGACCACGCCTTCGACCTCGCCGTCGGCCCGCCGGTGTTCCGCGGCGACCCGGCGATCTCGACCACCATCCTGGTGCAGAGCGGCATTCCCGACGGCGTGCCGTTCTCCAACCAGGGCGGCTACAAGAACGCCGCGCTCGACGCGCTGATCGCCAAGGCTTCGGAGACGCTGGATACGTCAGCGCGCACCGACCTCTACAAGGAATTCCAGAAACAGGTCGCGGCGGACCTGCCGCTGATCAACGTCGCCGAATGGAGCTTCATCAGCGTCGCGCGCGAGACGGTGGGGAACATCGCCAACAACCCGCGCTGGGCGGTTTCGAACTGGGCGGACACGTATTTGGAATCGTGACACATTTGCGCGGATGAAAGTTCGCAAAGAAATTGGTGTGAAGGCATGGCGTAGGGCCGCGTTTCGTCACACCCCCCTCTGTCCTGCCGGACATCTCCCCCGCAAGGGGGGAGATCAGCAGCTTCGCTGTCGCGTACATTCGGCATCGAAGACTGGCGAAGGCAGAGGCGACATCCAATCTCCCCCCTTGCGGGGGAGATGTCCGGCAGGACAGAGGGGGGTGCCTAGACACCGCACCTCTCCCGACTGGCGTAGCGCTATGCCTTTCCCATGACCCGCGCCCTCACCCTCATCCGCCGTCGCCTCGTCGGCAGCATCTTCGTGCTGCTGATCGTCATCATCGGCACATTCCTCCTCCTGGAAGCTGCCCCCGGTGACGCGGTCGACGCCTACATCGTCTCGACCGGCGGCGACGCCGGCATGATCGAATTGCTGCGTCATCGCTGGGGCCTCGACCAGTCCGAGCTGACACGGCTCGCGAACTATCTCTGGGCGCTGCTGCATTTCGACCTCGGCCAGTCCGTTACCTTCTCGCGGCCAATTCGCGATGTCATCCTGGAACGCCTGCCGACGACACTGCTCCTGATGGTGACCGCCACCGCGCTCTCCTTCGGTTTGGGCTCGGCGCTCGGCATCTACGCCGGCGCCAGACCCGGCAGCTTTCGCGACCGCTTCCTGTCGATCGGCTCGCTGGCGCTTTATGCCGTGCCGGGTTTCTGGCTTGGCCTGGTGCTGATCGTCGTCTTTGCCGTCGACCTGCGCTGGCTGCCGATCGGCGGCATCGAGAGCCTGGCCTCGGACAAGACCGGTTTTGACCGCGCCACCGACATCGCCGTCCACCTCGTCCTGCCGGTTTCCGCGCTCGGCTTCATCTATCTCGCGCTCTATCTGCGCATGATGCGCGCCGGCATGGCCGAGGCGTGGCGGCAGGATTTTGTACTCGCCGTCCGCGCCAGGGGGCTGTCACGCCGCCGCATCGTGCTCGCCCATGTCGCCCGCAACGCGCTCTTGCCGCTGGTCACCATGTTCGGCCTGCAATCGGCGCAGATGCTGGGCGGCAGCGTCGTCATCGAAAGCGTCTTTGCCGTGCCCGGGCTCGGCCGGCTGGCGCAGGAAGCGGTCGCCTCGCGCGACACGCCGCTGCTGCTCGGCATCATCCTCACCAGCGCCGTCCTCGTCATTGCCATCAACCTTGCAGTCGACATCGCCTACGCCTTCCTCGACCCGCGCGTCGGCGCCAGTGAGGCCAGCGCGTGAGCGCGCTGCCGCGGTTCCTGCGCCGGCCGGAAGCGGTCGCCGGCGCGATCATCCTGGCGCTTCTGTTCGCCATGGCGCTGTTTGCGTCGCTGCTCTTCCCCGGCGACCCGCAGGCCATTGCCGGACCAGCACTGCTGCCGCCGTTCCAGGACTGGTCGCTGCCGCTCGGCACCGACCGGCTCGGCCGTGACGTGCTGGCCGAACTGTTCCACGGCGCCCGCACCTCGCTGGCGGTCGGCCTGGCGGCGGCGGCGGCGGCACTCTTCGTCGGCGCGGTCGTCGGCACGCTGGCCGGCTTTGCCGGCGGCCTTGTCGACGAGGTGCTGATGCGCATCACCGATGCCTTCCAGACCGTGCCGAGTTTCCTGCTGGCGCTGGCCTTCGTCAGCGTCGTCGGTCCGTCGCTCGGCATCGTCGTCGCGGCAATAGCGCTCGGCGCCTGGACCGGGCCGGCGCGTGTGGCGCGCGCCGAAGTGCTGTCGATCCGCGAACGCGATTACGTCGCCGGCGCTCGCGTCATCGGCATGCATCCGCTTGAGATCGCTTTTCGCGAGGTGTTGCCCAACGCGTTGCCGCCGGTGCTGGCCTTGTCCTCGGTGATCGTGGCGGCCGCGATCCTCACCGAGGCAGCGCTGTCCTTCCTCGGCCTCGGCGACCCCAATCGCGTCACCTGGGGCGGCATGATCGCCGAGGGCCGCACTGTGCTGCGCACCGCACCCTTTCTGTCGATCGTTCCGGGCATTGCCCTGGTACTGACCGTGCTCGGTATCTATCTCGCCGGCGAATGCGTGGTGGAGACGACGGCGGTGCGGAGGAGCCTGTCGTGACCGCACTGGCTGAGATACGCGATCTGTCGGTGCGCTATCGGCGAGATGGCAGCGAGGTGACGGCGCTGAAGGGGGTCAGCCTGGATGTTATTGCCGGCGAGCGGCTGGCGATCATTGGCGGAAGCGGTTCGGGCAAGAGCACGCTGGCGCTGGCGGTGGCTGGACTGCTGCCGGGGTCAGCCAAGGTTAAGGGAAGGATCGATTGGTTCCTGAGATCTACAGGAGAGGCAGGCGTCAAGGCACCCCCCTCTGTCCTGCCGGACATCTCCCCCGCAAGGGGGGAGATCAGCAGCTTTGCCGACGGCTTCCCTTCTGCAACGTTCGTGGTTGGCGAAGGCGGAGATGAGAGAGCAATCTCCCCCCTTGCGGGGGAGATGTCCGGCAGGACAGAGGGGGGTGTGACGGAACGCCGACCTCTCAAATTAACCGAGCCCAGCACGCTCCCCCTTCCCGGCCGCGACATTGGTTTCGTCTTCCAGGACCCCTCCGCCAGCCTCGACCCCGTCATGACCGTCGGCAAACAGATCGCCGAAGTCGCCTGCACCCACCTCGGCCTCGACTGGCCGCAAGCCTACGCCAAAGCCAAAACCCTGCTCCAACGTGTCCGGCTGCCCGACCCACAAACCGCCATGCGTGCTTTCCCGCACCAGCTCTCCGGCGGCCAGAAGCAGCGCGTTGCTATTGCCGCAGCCATTGCAGCCGGTCCGAAACTGCTGATCGCCGATGAGGCGACCAGCGCGCTGGACACCATTGTGCAAGCCGAAATCGTCAGCCTCATTCGGCAACTGGTGGCGGAGGACGGCATGACGCTGCTGTTCATCAGCCACGACATCGCGCTGGCCGCCGAACTCGCAGAGCGTATCGCTGTATTCCGGAACGCCGAACTGATCGAACTCGGCCCGACGGAGCAAATCATAAACGCCCCGCGCCATGCCTATACGCGAACGCTGCTCGACGCCCATCTCGGCCTCGACGCCGATCCGCTGCTACGACGGGCGCCGGCATGAACTTGCTCACCGTCTCCGGTCTTACCAAGCGATACCGTCGTGGCGGCAAGGCCATCGCGGCCGTCGACGGTGTCTCCTTCGCCATCGAACCCGGCGAGACGCTGGCGCTGGCCGGGCGCTCCGGCAGCGGCAAGTCGACGATCGCGCGGCTAGTGCTTAGGTTGATCGAGCCCGACGCCGGCACCGTCCAGTTCGAAGGCGACGACTTTCTGCTCTTGAAGGGTGCGGCCCTGCGCACCAAGCGCGCGCGCCTGCAAATGGTGTTCCAGGATCCGCTCGCCGCGTTCAACCCGCGCGCCACGGTGGCTCGCGTGCTTGACGATCCCTTGCGCATCCATGCCATCGCTTCCCGCGCCGAGAGGCCGGCCCGCATTGCTGCCTTGCTGGATCGCGTCGGGCTGGCAGCCGATCTCGCCCCGCGCGCCATTCACGAAATCTCCGGCGGCCAGCGACAGCGCGTCGCCATCGCCCGCGCCATCGCGACCAAACCGTCGCTGATCGTGCTCGACGAGGCGGTGTCGGCGCTCGACGTTTCGGTCCGCGGACAGATCCTTGCGTTGCTGCTCGACCTGCAAGCCAGGGAACGGATCGCCTATCTCTTCATTTCGCATGATCTCGGCGTCGTACGGGCCATCGCCCACCGCGTCGTTCTTCTCGATGCCGGGCGGATCGCCGAGAGCGGCGACGCCCGCAACGTTATCGACGCGCCGCAGTCGGCAATCGGCAAGGCGCTGGTTGCGGCGGCGCCAAGATTGGACAGAAGCAGCAGGCAAGTACCATGACCGAACCAGAAGCCAGAGCCGAAAAACTCTCGCGCGAACTCGATTCCGCCTTCCGTAACCGCGCCGATCTCTACCGCCTGTTTCTCGACGAGCTGACCGGCGAACTCGGCGCGGAAAAGGCCGAGGCGATCATGATCCGCATCATCGAGCAGCGCGGCAAGGAGGTGGCGGCGGCCGCCTTCGCCCGTTTCGGACCTAACGACGCGCCGGCCATCGGCGAGGCATTTTTGGCCGTCAGCCCGGATGGCGGCCTGATGTATCCGGCCGATGTCGAGCGCGGGCCGGACCACATCGCCTTCAAGGTGAAGCGTTGTCCGCTGAAGGACGCCTGGGTCGAGGCCGGTGTCGGTGATGAAAAACTCGCCACGCTCTGCCGCATCGCCGGCGCTTTCGACCGTGGTCTGTTCAAGGCAACGGGCGTGCGCTTCGACAATGTCACCTGGACGCCGGGCCACGGCCCCGGCTGCTGCCACATCGCGCTGACCAACCGGGATGCCGCCGGATAGCCAATGCTGATCAGTCGGCGGCAAACACATGCAGCTCCGTGCCCGCCTGTTCGGCAGCAGTGCGCAGGTCGGCCTTCGGTTCGCTGTCGGTGACGATATCGGCAATGTCATCGAGCCCGCAGATGCGTTCCAGACTGCTGCGGCCAAACTTGTCGTGGGTCACCACCAGCACCGTCGACAGTGAACGCGATATCATTGCGCGTTTAACGGCCGCGGCGCCCGAGATCATGTCGCTCGGACCATCGGCGCTTATCCCCGATGCGCCGATAATGGCGACGTCGGCATTGTAGCGGCGCAGGAACTCGACGGTGTCTTCGCCCAACACGCTGCCTTCCCGGCTATCATAGGTCCCGGGGCAGAGCAGCACCCGAAAGGTCGGATTGGCGCCCGCCACCGAGGCCACGCCGGTGGAATTGGTGATGATAGTCAGGTCGCGCTTCAGCTGCGAAAGGTTGCGCGCCACCTCATAGGTGGTCGAACCGCCATCGATCATCACGATCTGGCCCTTCTCGACAAGGCCTGCCGCGCCGCGGCCGATGCGGGCGCGCTCCTCGATCAGGGTCAGGCCACGCTCCGAAATCACCGGTTCTGATGTCACCAGCGAGATCGTCGCACCGCCATAGGTGCGGTTGATCAGCCCGGCATCGCCGAGTTCGATGAGATCGCGGCGGATGGTCTCGCCGGCGACGCCGATGCGCCGTGCGAGCTTGGAGATGCGTATCGACGCCGACCGGCGCACTTCCGAAAGGATAAGCGCGTGCCGCTCCTTCTTCGTCAGTCGGCCTTGGTCCATGACTATTCCATTCCCTTTGCAGCAATCAGCGCGTCCCCAAACTCGGCAAATCCCTTCGCGCCGCGCCCGCTTGTGACGAAGGCGGGAGACGCCGGAAGCTCGCCGGCGAAGTCCAGCACATTAGCGACGCCGACGCTGTTGGGGAAGAAGCCGAACATTGGTGCATCGTTTGGACTATCGCCGACGAAGACAATGCTGTCCTTGTCATGGTCGATATCTATACCGAAACAGTCCCGCAAGAATAGCCGGCTTGTCGACAGTTTGTCGTATTTGCCGAACCAGCCATTGACGTGGATGGACGAGATTTTCGCCGTCGCGCCATAGCGCTGGAAGATGCCGACGATCTTCAGAACCTCGGTTTTGGGCAGCGGCGCCACGTCCTCGCAAAAATCGATCGCCAGATCGGCCTCGCGATAGGCCTGGTCGGCCGCGACCGCCGCACCCGGAACTTCGCGCAGAACGGTTTGCTCGATCTCCTTGAGGCGCGCGGCATCGGCCTGCCGTTCGGCAGCGCTCTTGGCGTAGTGGCGAACAATCCGCTTTTTGGCGTCGTCGTAGCGGAAATAGAAGGCGCCGTTCTCGCCGATCACGCCGTCCACCGGCCATTGCCGGGCGATCAGGTCGCACCAGCCGGCAGGGCGGCCGGTAACCGGCGCGACAATGAATCCGGCCTGCTTCAGCCGCTCGAGCGCCGCATAGGCTTTTGCCGGCAACCGCCCCTTGTCGGTCAAGGTGTCGTCTATGTCGGTCAGCACGACAGCGATGTTGCGCCGGTCCGGCGCGGTGAAGTCGGTGAGCGGACGCAGCACCCGCTCAGGCTCCCGCCGCAACCGTTTCGAGCGAGGCAGCAGCGACGTCGAGCATGGTGAACCTGTCGCGGATCAGCCGCGCATTGGCGACCGCCTCGTCGTAGAAGCCAGCCGGTATGGCGACCTCTTGCGGCGTGGTTGGGGCGCCGGCGGCACGCAGTGCTGCCGCGATCTCGCGAGCCGGGCGTGCCACCCGCAGCAGCCTTTCGCGATGCGAGCGCCACTGCCTGGCCAGCATGGTGTTGACAGCGTCCGCCCGTTCGCGGTCCAGCAGCTTGGGCTTGAATGCCGCCCAGCAGGAACGTCCGAGCGTTTCGCCGAAGATTTCGATGAAGCGGTCTGGCGTATCGGCGGAGGGCGCGAGCTGCAGCTCCCGCAGCGCCAGCACGCGTTCCTGCAGCCGCGCCATCGTCAACGTCGTCACCGCTATGTGCTCGCCGTGATGCGCTTCGGGCAATCCCTGGCCCCGCATGTCGATATAGTGGGCGATGAGATGTTCGCCCTGACTGGCCGGATAGGAGCCGCCGCACAAAGTCATGCCAAGGCCCGACATGACCAGCGTGCGCACCAGCACTTCCATCGCCTCAATGTCGCCGGTCCCGAGTTCGCCGGCTTTGGCGATAAGCGCCTCCTCGTCCTCGGCCAGAAGCATGAACGGCGCCTGCCTGTAGGGCGTGCCGAGCAACAGATGCGCCATCAGCCAATCGGTCTGCGCGGTCGGCCGCGCCATCGAATCGCCGAAGCCGGCAGCGATCAGCCGGTGCGGCGCCCGCGCCATGACATCGAGATCGAGGAAGACGCCGACCGGCAGGCTGGCCGTCAGCGATTTCTTGAGGCCGTCCTCGGTGATTGCCGCCGACACCGAGGTGTAGCCGTTCATCGATGGCGCGGTGCCGAACACCGCATAAGGTTTTTGGGTGAGATGGGCAGCATATTTGGTGATGTCGTTGATCGAGCCAGATCCGACCGCGACCAGGCCGCTGGCGTCTTTCGTGCGTGCGATCACCGATCGCACCGCGTCCATGTCCGGATGCGGATGGCGCGGCAGGATGATCTTGTCGACATCGCTGCTGCCACGCAGTGCGATCGACACCCTCTCACCGAGCGCCAGCCTTGTGTCGGGATCCATGACCACGGCGAGCTTGCGGCCGAGCGGCAGCGGCTTGACCAGCGCATCGGCCTCGTCGCCGAGACCGCGCCCTATGACGATGGTCTTCAGCGGCACCGACAGCATTCCCTGGCTGTCCGGGTCAGGCAGCGTGCCGGCAATAAGGCGATCGAGCATTTGTCTGGACATAGGATGCAGTCCGGTCAGTCAGCATGAAGCGGGGTCAGGGCATCGAACAAGGTGCGATACCGGCGGTAACTTCTGTCGTAGGCGGCCTTGGCGGAAGGATCAGGGTCGATCGTCTCGACGTGGCCGGCCAGCCTTTCAGCCGCCTGCTGCACTGAGGAGGTAAGGCCGACGGCCGCGGCGGCAAGGATTGCCGCACCGATCGGCGAGGCATCGGCCGCACCCGCGATCTCGACCGGCCTGCCGCTGACATCGGCGCGGATCTGCGCCCACACCCGGCTGCGGGCACCACCGCCCGAGAGCCTGATGCGCCCCGTGGCGATGCCGAGCTCGTCCAGCCGGTCGACCACGTCGCGCATGGCGAAGGCGCAGCCTTCCAGCACGGCACGGGCGCAAGCCGCTTTGCCGTGGAAGGAAGTCAGCCCGTAGAAAGCGCCGCGCGCCTCGTCGATCCAGCGCGGCGCCATGGCGCCGGACAGCGCCGGCAGGAACAGCAGGTCATCGCTGCCGGCAACCACCGTCGCCGCCAGTTCCGACATGGCCGCCGGCGAATCGACGCCGAAGGTTGATAGAAACCACGTCACCGCGCCACCCGAAAGCCATCCGGGATTGGAGATGAAATAGCGGTCACCGAGAAAACCATGCGTCTCGACCAGGCCGCCGTGGTCGAGACGAAGCGTGTCCGATACCGCACCGACCACTTCTGCCGTGCCAAGATTGCAGGCGACGATATCAGGCATAACGACGCCGGCACCAATGGCGGCGGAAAAATCGTCACCGGTGCCGACCGCAAGCGGCGTCCCCAAGGGCAGACCGGTCAGCTCGGCGCCGGCGCCGGTCAAAGCGCCGGCGACTGCGGTGGCATCATCGATGGCGGGCAATCTGTCTGCATCGATGTCGAAGGCCGCGAGCAGATCGCCGGCGTAATCGCGCTCCCTCAGCCCATAAAGCATGGTCGTCGAGGCCAGCGCATGGTCGATGACGGCGCGGCCGCACAGCGCCGCAACCACGAACGATACAGGCTGATGCCAGAGCGCCACCCGGCGCGTCTCGGGCAGGTTGCGCGCTGCCCAACGGATCTTGGCCGCCATATGCGTGGCGTCGAGGACGAGACCGGTGCGCTCGCGGATGAAGCCGGGATCTATGCCGGCGATTTCTCCGGACGCCCGCCGGTCCATCCAGATGATGCACGGCGCCAGCGCCTCACCATTGCGATCGACCGCGACGCAGCCGTCGAGCTGGCCGGCAATGGCAATACCCTTGATGTCGGACGGCGCAAGCCCAGCCTTGTCGAGCGCGCCGGCAATGGCCGGCTTGAGCGCCGCCAGCCACAGCGCCGGGTTCTGTTCGGCCCAGCCGGGCGCCGGGAAGGCCGGCTGGTACAACACAGCGGCCTCGCCACGCAGCCGCAATTCGTCATCGACAACGATCGCCTTCAGGCTTTGTGTGCCGAGATCGATGCCGATGACTGGCATTAGACACGCTCGCAATCCGCGAGGACATCCCGCAGTTGCGAGAGGATAGAACCTTTCGTCGGCGAATAGGAGCCATCGAAAACCGCTGTGCCAATGGTAAAAGCGTTGGCGCCGGCCAGCTTGATTGCCTTGATCCGATCGGCTGATGCCACAGCGCCGGCGACGATCAGATGCCGCGACGGACCAAGCCCGCGCCGGGCTGCGCGCACCAGTTCGGCCGGGTCGGCCTCGGTGGCGCGATAGGCGAGGATATCGCATCCCGCACAACCTTTCTCGGCGAAGGCTCGGCAATCAGCCTCGACGTCCTCGACCGAGCCGCCGAGCTTGGTTGGATGGCCGACCGGCCGACCCGGAAAAGGGTAGTATTTGGTGCCGCTCCCCTCCAGCAGCGCCATGATCTCGTCGACCTGGGTGCCACCGAGCAGGCGCTGGATGCCGAGATCCCTGGCGATGCGCGCGGAATTAAGGCAGGCCTCAGCCGTCGTCGAGACAACTTCCATGTAAGTGGTGGCGCCTGTCCGGGCAATGGCGACAGCGAGCTTGCGCAGCACATCCGGCGCGACGCCAATATCCTTGAAACCGACATGCTTCAGGCCGACCGGCTCGATCAACTCGACGAGGTCGAGACAGTCCTCGACCGTGCGATCGTTACGCGTCAGCATGAAGATGAAGTCCATCCGAAAGGTCGCCTCGCCTGGTCGGGAAAGCCGGTTTACCGCCGGTCTGTTAACACCTCCCAACCATTCGTTGCAAGGTGCCACATTTTGATTTGCAGTACCACACATTTTATGACAGAACGGGCGCCGGCCCGCCAGGCACGACTTCTAGGGAGGGAAGAATGCTCAAGCCGCTGAGACGTACCGCGTCCAGACTGCTCGTCGCAGCCGTATTTGTGTGCCCCCTGACGTGGCAAGTGACACAAGCGGCCGCGTGGGATCTGAAAGAGGCGTCGAAGCCCTATAGCGGCCAGACCATCCGCATGGTCGGCGAGGCGCTGCCGCCCCTCGAAGCGCTGAAGAAGATGGCGCCGGAGTTTGAAAAACAGACCGGCATCCATGTCGAAGTCGAGATGTACGAGCACTCGGAAGCCGTCAACAAGGTGCAGCTCGATCTCAACTCGCACCGCGGCCGCTACGACGTCATCATCCAGCCGCATCGCGAACTCGGCAAGTTCGCCACCAACAACCATCTGGTCGAAATCGCCAAGATGATGGCCGACCCGGCTTTGCGCGATCCGAGCTTCGAGCCGGAGAAGCAGCTCTACCAGACCGCCTGGCACGAAATCTCCTGGTATGACGGCAAGGAGTACGGCTTCCCCTTCACAGTGCTCAACATGTTCATGTGGTATCGCTCGGACCTGCTCGCCGATCCCAAGGAGCAGGCAGGCTTCAAGGCCAAGTATGGCAACGACCTCGCTCCCGCCAAGGACTGGAAGCAATACCGCGATATCGCCGAATGGTTCTATCGCCCCGACCAGGGTTTTTACGGCACCGCCCTGCAGGGCAAGCGCCATGAGGCGCTGTGGTATGAGTGGCTCAATTTCCTTTATTCCTTCGGCGGCGACGTGCTCGACGTGAAGAGCGGCTCGGCCTGCGGCCCGGTCATCGTCAACAGCCCCAAGGCCGTCGCCTCGCTCGAATATTACAAGAGCCTGCTGCAATTCTCGCCGCCGGACAGCCTCAACTATTTCTGGGATGATGTCATGGCGCTGATGCAGCAAGCCAAGGTCGCCGAGCTGATTATGTGGAACGACGCAACCTATGCCGTATCGGTCGACACCACGGCCTCCACCGTGGTCGGCAAGGTTGGCTTCGATCTCGTGCCGCAAGGCGACGGCGGCAAGATCGGCCAGGTCGAGGGCTGGACCTATCTGATCCCGGTCTATTCGAAGAACCAGCAGGCCGCCTTCCTCTTCGTCCAGTGGATGATGGGCTATGACCGCCAGCTCGAGCAGCATCTCAATGGCGGCGCCTCGGGCCGGCCCGATGTCTATGCTTCGGCGGAGGTGCAGAAGCTGCCCTATGCCAAGGCTTCGATGGAGGCCAACGAGCATGCGGTGCCGAAGGCGACGCTGCCGCAATCGGCCGAGATGACCGACATACTGGTGCGCGAACTGTCGTCCTACCTCGCCGGCGAAAAGGAGGCGCAGGCCGCCCTCGACACCGCCGCCACCGATATCTCGACATTGCTCGGTTCTTGCGCACCAATGACCTATCCGGCACGATAGGCCTTGAGATGTCGCGCAGAGGCTACCCGCACAAGCGGGTAGCCGTTCTTGTCCGCAGGAAACACCCGTGACGAACCGCACTCCATCGCCGCGCCGCGGAATGCCGCTTCTCGACCGTGGGGTGGGACCGCTCTTGATACTGCCGGCGACACTGCTCGTCGTCGTCTTCCTGGTCGGCCCGTTCTACTACATGGTCTACACCGCGCTGACCGACCTCAGCTTCGCTGATGCCAGCCATGGGGGCGCCTTCGTCGGCTTCGACAATTTCCGCAAGCTGATGCGCAACGATCCATTCTTCTGGGCATCGTTCCTGCTGACGCTGAAATTCGTCATCATCGCCGTCGGCCTCGAATTCCTGCTCGGCTTTGCGCTGGCCTTCCTGATCTTCCGCTTCGTCGCCAGCCAGCGGCTTCTCACCACACTGCTGCTCATCCCGATGATGATTGCGCCGGTCGCCGTCGGGCTGATCTGGCGGCTGCTGTTGCAGGGCGATTTCGGCATGCTCACCTTCTACATGCGCAAGGTTGGCCTGCTGGCGCAGAATTCGGCGGTGCTTTCGGCACCCGACCTGGTGTTTCCGACCATCGTCGCCATCGATGTCTGGCAGTGGACCCCTTTCGTCACTCTTATCATGCTCGCCGGGATGATGAGCCTGCCGCGCGCGCCGTTCGAGGCGGCGATGATGGATGGCGCAAAACCGTTTCAGATCTTTTGCGATGTCATGCTGCCGCTGCTGCGGCCCGTCATCGCGCTGGTGCTATTGCTGCGCGGCATCGACGCGTTCAAGGAGTTCGACAAGGTTTTCCTGATGACCGGCGGCGGTCCGGGAACGCTGACCGAACTGGTGTCGATCTACGCCTACCGCGTCAACTTCCGCAACTGGGACCTCGGCTACGGCGCCGCGGTCGCCTTCATGATCTATCTCGTCGTGCTGATCCTGTGCTCCGTCTTTTACAAGGCCGTCTACTGGTCGAGCCGCAAGCAGGCGGCGTCGTTTTGAGGGCGCTGCGATGATCGATCAATCCACCAACCGCGCCTGGAGCAGTTTTGCCTGGGCCGTGCTGCTGGTCGCTGTCGTGGTGGCCTTGACGCCCTACGTCTGGATGGTGCTGGCCTCGTTCAAGAACCGCGTCGACCTGTTGTCCTCGGTGCCGAAATGGGCTTTTACGCCGACGTTCTCCAACTATCCGGCGGTCTTCATCGACAAGGAATACTGGCCGCTGGCGATCAATTCGGTGCTGATCTCGGTATCGTCGACAGTGTTGTGCATCGTCATCGGCGCGCCGGCCGCCTACGGCTTTGCCCGCTCGAATTTTCCCGGCAAGGAAGACCTGTTCTTCTTCTTCCTGACCACGCGCATGGCGCCGCCGATCTCGATCGCCGTGCCGCTGTTCCTGTTCTTCACCTCGCTGGGCCTGATCGACACCATCTACGCCGTGGTGATCGCCCACACCTCCTTCAACCTGTCGCTGGTCGTCTGGATGATGCGCGGCTTCTTCGCCGAAATCCCCAGGGAGATCGACGAAGCCGCGATGATGGACGGCCGCTCGCGGCTCGGCGCATTCTTCTTCGTCGTCGCGCCGCTGGCCGCACCCGGCATCGGCGCCACAGCGGTGCTCTGCTTCATCCTGTCGTGGAACGAGTTCCTCTATGCCTTCATCCTCGTCGCTTTCGACGGGCGGCCGCTGACCGTCGGCATACCCGGACTGGTGACGCCGCATGGCACGCTCTGGGGACAAGTCGCGGCAGTCGCGATCGTGGCAACGCTGCCGATCGTGCTTTTCACTTTCCTTGTCCAGAAACAGCTCGTCCGCGGCCTCACCTTCGGCGCGGTCAAGGGTTGAAGGGATCCTTGCATGGCAATTGTTTTCGACGGCGTCACCAAGGCCTTCCCGGACGGGACGGTGGCGCTGCAGGCGCTCGATCTTGCTTTCGAGCCCGGCGAATTCCTTGTTCTGCTCGGGCCCTCTGGTTCCGGCAAGACGACAGCCTGCCGGCTGCTTGCCGGCCTTGAACGTCCCACGGCCGGGCGCATCATGGTCGAGGGCCTCGATGTCACCGACCTGCCGCCGCGCCTGCGCGGCATGGGCATGGTGTTCCAGAACTATGCGCTCTACAGCCATAAGAGCGTCTACGAGAACATCGCCTATCCCTTGCGCATCCGAAAGATGCCGGCTGCCGAGCTTGACCGCTGCGTCCGCGCCATGGCCGAGCTGCTTGAGATCACCCGTTACCTAGACCGCCGCCCTTCGCAATTGTCGGGCGGCCAGGCGCAGCGCGTGGCTGTGGCCCGCGCCCTGGTCTGGCAACCTAGCCTCTGTCTGATGGATGAGCCGCTGTCCAATCTCGACGCCTTGTTGCGGCTCCACATGCGCACCGAGCTGAAGCGTCTGCATCGCGAGCTGAAAAAGACCTTCGTCTTCGTCACACACGACCAGGAAGAGGCGGTGACGCTGGCGACCAGGGTCGCGGTGTTGCGCGAAGGCGCACTGATCCAGTACGACGACCCGCGCGAGATTTATCGGCGGCCTGCCAATCGCTTCATCGCCGAATTCATCGGCCGTCCAGCGATGAACACGTTCGATGGCGATGTCCGCGCCGGCGTCTTCCACGCCAGCGGTTTCACTTGCCCGCTTCCGGGAAAGCCTGATGGTCCCATCGTGCTCGGCATTCGCCCCGAGCAGATCCAGCTTGTCGACGCGACTGCCGGCGATGCCATCCTGTTTGCCGTCGACGTCGTCGAACCGGTCGAGCCGGACGTGCTGATCTTCGCCAAGAGCGAGGCGAATGCGCTGATCGTCAGGACAGTGAATGTCGATCGCGCTTTCGATCCCGGCCAGCCGCTTTATCTACGCTTTCCGCCGGCAGCGCTGCACACGTTCGATGCGGTTTCGGGAGCGCGGCTGCCGTGAGCTCGCTACTCGCTTTGGTGCCGCTGGCCGCCGCGGCACTTGTCTGGCGGCTGTTCTACAGCTTCAACCTCTCGCGGCGCTGGTTCTCGATGGGGGAACTCATCTTCTGGGACGCCATTGCACTGGTAATCCTGCAGCTTGTCTGGCTGATCTGGTTCTGAATGCGCATTCCAGCAACGCAGATCAGTAGCCCAGCGCACAACCGTCCTTGCGCGGATCGGAGGCACCGGTGAGCGTGCCCTTTTCCCAATCGATCAGCACCAGCTGGCCGCCGCCATGCGGCTCCTCGGCGATCGAAACCTGATGGCCGCGCTGACGCAGGCCGGCGATCGCCTCAGCTGGAATGCCGCGCTCCGCCAGCACGGCGTTGTCCTTGTAAAACACCCGTGGCGCATCCAGTGCTTGCTGCGGATCCATGCCGAAATCGATCATGTTGGTGAGGAGATGGACGTGGCCGAACGGCTGGTAGCCGCCGCCCATCACCCCGAACGGCATCACCACCTTACCCCCTCGCGTCGCCATGCCAGGCATGATGGTGTGCATCGGTCGCTTGCGCGGCGCGATACGATTTGGATGGCCTTCCGTAACGCGAAAACTGCTGCCGCGATTCTGCAGCACGACTCCGGTCTTGGGACCGACGACGCCGCTGCCGAAAGAACCGAAGGTCGAGTTGATGAAGCTGACCGAATTGCGGTCGCGGTCGACCACAGAGATATAGACGGTGTCGCTGCGCGGAAGCTCAAGCCGCGGCAGATGCGTCATGGCGCGGCCCGGATCGATGGCGGCGCGCAGCCGCTCCGCATAGGCTGCCGACAACAGTTGCTCGACGGGAACCTTGACGAAATTCTGGTCGCCGATGAAAGTGTCGCGGTCCTGATAGGCAAGCCGGCCGGCTTCGATCTCGAGATGCAGCCGCTCGGCGCCGTTTGGCTCCAATGACCCGAGCGCAAAGCCGGAAAGCACGTTCAGCATGATCAGCGCCGTCAGGCCCTGATTGTTTGGCGGCATCTGATGGATGTCGTAGCCGCGATAGGACGTGTTCACCGCTTTGACGTAGTCGCCCTTGGTTGCAGCGAAATCGTCCAGCGCATGCAGCCCGCCGAGCGCGCCGAGACGCGCCACAAGATCATCCGCGACCTCGCCCTCATAGAAGCCGGCGCGGCCTTTGCTCGCGATGATGCGCAAGGTTTCCGCGAGCTCCGGCTGCCGATGCACATCACCGGCCTGTGGTGCCCGGCCGTTCGGCAGGAAGATCCGCGCGGCATGTTCGTCGGCGGCGAGCAGGGCAACCTCGTCAGCCCAATCGAAGGCGACGCGATCATGAACGACATAGCCCTGTTCGGCATAGCGAATGGCAGGCGCTAATGCGGCGTCGATGCCCTTCTTGCCGTGATCTTCAAGCAGCCGGCACCATGCATCGATGGCGCCTGGTATGGTGACGGCATGCGGTCCGGCCGCAGGCAGTTCGAAATGCCCCCGCTCCAGATACCATTCGGCGGCTGCCGCAGCGGGCGAACGCCCCGAGCCGTTGAAAGCGAGAACATCGCCCTCGCCTTTGGGACTGTAGAGCACAAAACAGTCGCCGCCGATGCCGGTCGATTGCGGCTCGACGACGCCTTGCACCGCTGCAGCGCACACAGCGGCATCCATGGCATTGCCGCCGGAGCGCAGCATGTCGATGGCGGCCAGCGTCGCCAACGGATGCGATGTCGCCGCCATCGCTTCGGTGGCGCGAACCGGCGAGCGGCCGGGGAACTGAAAATCACGCATGCAATCGCCTCCAATGGTTCGCGCCCGCCGGCAGCAGCCTCAATGCTTGATGCGGTCGCGCATGGCGTACCACAACATCCCCAGCACATAGAGCGGACCCCGTAGCGCCGTACCGCCCGGGAACGGCATCGGCGTCAGCGTCGAGAACAGATCGAGCCGTGAGGCATCACCGGTGATCGCTTCGGCGAGCAGTTTGCCCGACAGCGTCGACAGGATGACGCCCTTGCCGGAATAGCCATGCGCGAAATAGACCTCGCCATAGTGCCCGACATGCGGCAGCCGCGATGTCGTCACCGACACCAGCCCGCCCCAGGCATGGTCGATACGGCAGCCCTTCAATTGCGGGAAAGTGGCTTCCATATGCGGCCGCACGAAGCCGGCGATGTCGGCCGGCGGCGACGGCGTGTAACGCTCGCCGCCACCGAACAGCAGGCGTCCGTCCGCCGACATGCGGTAGTAGTTGACGACGAAGCGTGTGTCGGACACCGCCACATTGGCCGGGATGACATTGCGTTTACCCTCCAACGGCTCGGTGGCGACGATGTAGTTGCCGACCGGCATGATACGGCTGTTGACGCGTGGCTCCAGCCCATTGAGCAGCGCATCGCCCGCCAATACGACATGCTTGGCCCGTACCGAACCCTTCGATGTCGAGACCCGGATCGATGGCTCCAGCTCCAGCTTTACCGCGACGGAATTTTCATGGATGACGACACCGGCCGCCACGGCGGCACGGGCAAGGCCGAGCGTGTAGTTCAGCGGATGCATATGGCCGCCGAGCGGCTCATACATCGCGCCATGATAGGGCGTGTCCACCTTGCCGCGTGCCTGCGCCGCCGACAGGATCTCGACGTCGCGGAACTTCATCACGCTCTCGAGGCATTTGGCCTCGTCTTCGAGATCCCTGAGGTCGGAGCCATTAACGGCACCGACGAGATGGCCGGTCAGCCGCAGATCGCAGTCGATGGCGTGGCGCTCGATGATGTCGAGCACCAGGCCCCGCGCCTCGAAGGCGAGGTCGAACAGCGCCTTCGCCCGCTCGGGGCCGTAGAGCTTGACCAGCCCCTTGGCGCCTTTGCGCAGGCCGGGGATCATCTGGCCGCCATTGCGGCCCGACGCGCCCCAGCCGATCTTGCCGCCTTCGAGCAGCACCACCTTCAGGCCGCGCTCGGCGGCATGAAGGGCGGCCGACAGGCCGGTGCAGCCGCCACCGACCACCACCAGATCGGCGCCGACATCTCCCACCAGCGCCGGATGGTCCGGCGCCGGATTGGCGGTGGCGACATAATAGGAATTGCCGATATCGAGGCTCGAATTGAAACCCGTTGAGCCGGAGGCCATGATCACACCTTCAGCAGCAAATGGTCGCGTTCCCAGCTCGTCACCACGCTCTGGAACAGGTCGAGTTCGACGCTCTTGACGCGCAGATAGGTCTGGAAAAAATCCTCGCCGAGCAATGCCCGCACCGGCTCGCAAGCAGTGAAACGATCAAGCGCCTCCTCCATCGTTTTCGGCAGCGTGCTTTTGATCTTGTAGGCATTGCCCGAGGCCTCAGCCGAGCGCGCCAGCTTCTGCTCGACGCCGAGATAGCCGGCAAGCAGCGAACCGGCGATCGCCAGATAGGGATTGCAATCCGCACCCGGCAAGCGGTTCTCTACCCGCCGGGCGGCGCGGCCACCTGCCGGCACGCGCAGGCCGCAGGAGCGGTTGTCATGCGACCATTCGATGTTGGCCGGCGCGCTGTGGTTCGGCCGGATGCGGCGGAACGAGTTCACGTTGGGTGCGAATAGCGGCATGATCTCGGGCACATATTTCTGCAGGCCGCCGATGAAATGGCCGAACATTTCGGTGTCTGCATCATCTCTGTCGGCAAACAGCGCGGCGCCTGTCGTTTCATCGACGACAGACATGTGCAGATGCATCGAGCTGCCGGCCTGCGCGGCGATCGGCTTGGCCATGAAGGTCGCGTGCATGCCGCTCTGCTGCGCTGCCTGGCGCGTCAGCCGCTTGAACAGCAGCACCTGGTCGGCGAGTGGCACCGCGTCGCCGTGCAGCAGATTGATCTCCAGCTGCGCGGTGCCCGATTCATGGATCAGCGTGTCGAGCGGCAGGCCGGCGGCTGCGGCATAATCATAGACGCGCCTTATCACCGGCTCGAATTCTTCCAGCGCCACCATGTCATAGGGATGCTGCGAGCCCTCGGAGCGGCCATTGGCGCCAACCGGTGCCGTCAGCGGCTGGTCGGGATTCGGATTGGGCGCGGTCAGATAGAATTCGACTTCCGGCGCCACCACCGCGCGCCAACCGCGCTTCCGGTAGAGATCGAGCACGGCGCACAGCACATGTCGTGGCGAGGCCATCCAGGGCTTGCCTTCCATGTGGAAGGCGTCGGCGAAGACATAGGCTTTGCCAGCGCCACCGCCCGGCGCCAGGCACAGCGTCGACATATCAGGCACCATGCGCATATCCGGGTCTTGATAGGCAAAGCCTTCGTCGATCGAACCGGAGTAGCGGCCATCAATGCTGACCAGGAAAGCGCTGCTCGGCAGGTAAAGTGCGCGGTCTTCCAGCGCCTTGAGGAATTTTGCTGTCGGCAGCGCCTTGCCGCGCAGCACGCCATTCATGTCGGGCACCAGGCACTCGACCTCCGTGATGCCGTGCTGGGCGAGCCAGGCCTTGGGATCGTTGCCGGTGAAGAGAGCGGTGTTGGTATTTTTGTCCTGCATTTTGGTTCACGTACCTATGAGAGAGAGTATGGCTTGCGCGGCCACATCCGTTCCAGGGGTCAGCGCCATCTTGGCAGCATTGTCCCTGAGGCGGGCGCGCATCGCATCGTCGGCCAGCAGGCCGAGAATGGCTCTCTCCAATCCCCCTTCGGTCCAGGCGTCGCGGCCGATATGGTCGCCCACGCCCGTCTCTCCCGCGCGTTGCGCATTGTCATGTCCGTCCCAGCAATAGGGCATGATCAGCGACGGCACGCCGAAGCGCAGCGCCTCGCAAAAACTGTTGTTTCCTCCGTGATGAATAAACAGGTCCGACTTCGCCACCACCGAAGGCTGCGGAAACCAGGCGTCGAGATAGACATTGTCCGGCACCGCGCGGTAGGCGTCGCGCAGGCCGCCGGCATTGACGATGAAGCGCGCCGGCAGCCGGTCGAAGACGGCGAGCATGCGTTCGATCAGCCCGACATCCATCGCGCCGAGACTGCCGAAGCTGACATAGACCAGCGGCCCGCCATTGCGCGGAAACACCGGCACCTCGAACGGCCCTTCCGAGCGCACGCAGCCTTCGAGATAAACGAAGCGTTTGGGGTCGAGCGGCTCGGCCCGCTCACGCCGTACGATCGCTGGCGTCAGCAGCAGATTGAGGTCGGGTGATGTCTCGAGGAACAGGCCCTTGGGCAACGGCGCCAGGCCGGCATCCGCGCGAAAACGGTTGAAGCACTCATGCGCGGGTGCGGAGGCCGCGAGATAGCGCGCTTCGAACGCCGCACGTTGCGGGTCGTCGGCACCCATCCCCGAGAGATAGGGCGGCACCTCGGCATCCGGCAGTTCCGTCTCGGCACAGGAGACGACGCGCACCCACGGGCAGCCGGCGGCGGCGATCGCCGGGAACATGATGACGTTGTCGAGCACCACCGCGTCCGGCTTCAGCCGCGCCAGCAATTGGCGCAGCGGCGCCTCGGCGTTGACGGCGGTGTCGACGATCGCTTGCCAGGTCGGCGCGACATAGGTCTCGAGCTGGTCGATCGGGCTCAGCCGGAAATGCGGCAGGTGCCGGCGCACGAAGGCCTGCCAATAGCTCTGGCGGTCGCTGTCGCTCAGCGGCTCATCCGTCGGCAGATGGTATTCCTGGAAGCCATAGTCGGTATAGACGCCGGAGAAGCCGGCATGGCAGATGAAGACGGGGCGAGCGCCCCGTGCGCGCAATGCCTGTGCGATACCGACGCAATTCAACGCGGCGCCGAAACTGGCCTCGGGAAACAGCGCGATGGTCGGGCTGGCTTTACGCGTCAATTATTCCTCTTCAATCCGGCCGGCTGATCATGCCGAACAGTGCGGGAGCTCCGCGGCTGGCTGCTTGCGGTCGCTGGCTGCGGGAGAGCCGCAGGTGAATGCGAAGCAGATCGGCAGCCACCTCATACTGCCGGCTTTCAAGATAGTCGAGTATGCCCGAGTGTTCGCGCAACGATTGCCGCAGCCGAAACACGTTGACGCCGGAATAGATGCCCGGCAGCCGGCGCAGGCGGAGATGATCGGCCAATGCATCCGACACAAAACGGTTGGCGCAGCCCTCGGCGATCATGCCATGAAAATCCATGTCCAGCCGCTGGAACTCGCGCGTGTCGAATGTCTCGTCCGGCAGCGCTGCAAGCGCTTCCATGCCTTGCCGCAACATTGCTGCCCGCGCCCCGTCCAGCCGAAAGCCTGGCGTCAGGATGGCCGCCGGCTCCAGCACCAGGCGGAACTCGTAGCTTTCGCCTTGCGCCTCCGGATCGTCCGGCGCGCGGCGAAACAACCAGGATTGCCCAGGCGCACGATCCAGAAGATTCTCGTCGGTCAGTTTGTTAAGTGCTTTTAGTACCGTCTTGCGATCAGCGTCGTAGCGTCGCATCAGCCCCGCGATGGTCACCGTCTGGTCCAACCGTCGCGCCGAGCGGTCGCGCAGGATGGCTTCGGCGAGCTCGTCTTCCTCCGCACTGGGTAGTTCGGCGGCAATGGCGGGCTGGGCGGCGAGGTCGACCGTCAGATGATAACCGCTGTCGGCCTCCCAGCGCACCACGCCCCGTTCCGCGAGCAGGCCGAGTGCGGCGCGTACGGGCGTGCGCGAGACATTGCACAGCGAGGCGATCTGCTGTTCGGGCAGGCGGGCGCCAGGCTCGAAGCCACGCTGCCGCGCCACATCCAGGATGCGCTGCGCCAGATCGAGATGGTTGGTGCGAGGTCGTCTGGCTACGGCTTGCATGGCTTTTCTCGAATGCGAATGTGGCGCATTGGTCTGGCTGATCGCCGGAACAGGGACAATCGGCCAAATTCCTCCGTCGGTTGACAGATTATGGATTGACGTACTTTTTTCTGCAATAGTACTGTCGGCACAATCGGCGAGAAAAGACCGAGGGAACAGGATCAAGGCAGGCGCGCGCGTCGCCGGCCTTGGTCCGGCAAATGATTTCGACGATCAAACCGAATGGGAGACTGCCATGACCGCTACCAGCCTGCGGCGCCGTGCGCTCAATACATCCTCAATCGCTCTCGGTCTCGCCCTGACGCTCTCGGTGCCGGCCGCCGCAGCCGACCTCGTTATTTCGAACTGGGATGGGTACATGGCACCCGACGCCATGGCCGCTTTCAAGACCGCCACCGGCGTTGCCGGCGAAGTGGTGGTGCACGCCACCAATGAAGAGATCATGGGCAAGCTGATTGCCGCCGGCGGCAAGGGCTATGACGTGGTCTTCGTCTCCTCGCCCTTCGCCGAAGTATTAAACAAGCTTGGCCTGACCGAGCCGATCGACCATGCCAAGATCCCCAACCTCGCCAACCTCTATCCCGAAGCGACCAAGCTGCCGCACGATGTCGGCAACGCTTTCTCCGTGCCTTACACCTGGGGCACGACGGGCCTCTGCTACCGCTCTGACCTTGTCAAGACGGCGCCCACGAGCTGGAGCGACCTGCTCGCCCCTTCCGACGAGATGAAGGGCAAGACCACCATGCTGGCGACCGATCGCTGGCTGCTGGCCGCCGGGCAGCTCGACAAGGGCTATTCGGTCAACGAGACCGACCCGGCCAAGATGGCCGAGGTCAAGGACCTCTTGATCTCCGCCAAGAAGACCCTGCTCGCCTATGACGACACCACCTTCTATTCCAAGCTGGTTTCCGGCGAGGCGCTGATGGTGCAGGCCTGGGACGGCTGGTGCAATTACGGCATCGCCGACAAGCCGGAGATCAAATACGTCATCCCCAAGGAAGGTTCGGACCTCTGGGTCGACACGATGGTGGTGATGAAGGCGTCCGAGCACAAGGACGACGCCTTCAAGTTCATCAACTTCATGCTCGACGCCAAGAACCACGCCTGGGCGGCGCAGAACATCGACTACAAGGTGCCGAACAAGCCGGCGATGGAAAGCCTGCCGGCCGACTTCCTGGCCAAATTCCCCAACATGGCGATGCCGGTGGCCGATCTCGTCAAGTTCGAGCAGTTGCGTGACGTCGGCGAAGCCCAGCGCGACTATTCCAAGATCGTCAGCGAGATCAAGGCCGCGCAGTAAGCGGCGCAGACTTCACGGCCGGCAGCACTTCTGCCGCCGGCCCTGAGCGGTACCCGAGAAATTGTCCCAGACCCGACTTCGTTCCTCCCTGCTGATGGCCCCGGCGCTGGTCTGGCTGACCGCGCTGATGGTTATTCCATGCGCGCTGGTGCTGGCGCTCGCCTTCTTCCGGCGCGGCATCTATGGCGGCATCGACTACACTTTGACGCTGGAAAATTTCGGGTTGGTGTTCGACCCGCTCTATGCCGGCATTTTCCTCAATTCGGCGCGCATCGCCGGCACGGCAACGCTGATCGCGGTGGTGATCGGCTATGCCGCCGCCTATGCGATCGCGGCCGCCCCGCGCCGGTGGCAGCCGGTGTTCCTGTTCTTCGCCGTGCTGCCGTTCTGGTCCAACTACCTGATCCGCACCTATGCCTGGATCGTGCTGCTCAACCGCGAAGGCCTGATCACCCAGCTCTTGCGCTGGTTCGGCTACACCGGCGAACCGCCCTCGATGCTCTATACCGAAGGCTCGGTCATCGCAGGCCTCGTCTACAACTATCTGCCCTTCGTCATCCTCGCCTGCTACGCGCCGCTGTCGCGCCTCAACCCGGAACTGGCCGAGGCCTCACGCGATCTCGGCGCCTCCGCTGCCACCACCTTCCGACGTGTCATCCTGCCGCTGACCGTGCCCGGCATCGCTGCGGGTGCTGTCTTCGTCTTTGTGCTGTCGATCGGCAATTTCGTCACCCCGGCGCTGCTTGGCGGCGGCCGCTTCCAGATGATCGGCAACCTCGTCTACGACCAGTTCCTGACCGCCAATGACTGGCCGTTTGGCGCGGCATTGGCGATGGCGCTGATCGCCATCATGCTTCTGGTGCTGATGGCGCAGGCACTCGCCGCCGACCGCGCCGCGGGGCGTGCGGCAGAGGCAAGGGGTGACGCCGATGGCTGAGCGCTGCGCAATTCTTGCCTTCTCCCCGTCCACGGGGAGAAGGTGCCCCGAAGGGGCGGATGAGGGGCGGCGTCAACCTTTGCGACGCTCAGCGCTGCCCCCCGTCTGCCCGCCGGCATCTTCTCCCCGTGAACGGGAAGAAGGACTCTGGTCGTTCGCTTGCCTTCCAATTGTCGGAGGCCGGCGGTGACCCATTCCTTCACCCGTACGATCGGCATGCGGACGATCCTCACCCTCGTCTTCGCCTTCCTCTACATCCCGATCGCCGTGCTGGTGGCGCTGTCCTTCAACGAAGGCGGATTGCCGACGGCATGGTCGGGCTTTTCGCTGAAATGGTATGCCTCGCTGGCCGGCAATTCCGCAATCCTTTCCGCTGCGCTCAACACGCTGATCGTGGCGTTGGTCTCCACGGCCATCGCCACGCTGCTCGGCACGCTGCTGGCCATCGGCATCGAGATGCGCCGGCAATACGGCAGGGGTCTCGAGGCGCTGATCTTCGCACCGATGATCATCCCCGACATCGTCCTGGCGATCGCTCTGCTGTCGTTCTTCTCCATGCTAAACCTGACCATGGGCCTGCACACCATCATCCTCGCCCATGTCG
The DNA here is from genome assembly GCF_040321145.1 of Mesorhizobium sp. M0514. Taxonomy (NCBI): domain Bacteria; kingdom Pseudomonadati; phylum Pseudomonadota; class Alphaproteobacteria; order Hyphomicrobiales; family Phyllobacteriaceae; genus Mesorhizobium; species Mesorhizobium sp. M0514. The sequence continues at coordinate 22,986 of NZ_JAMYQZ010000045.1, read as the reverse complement.
TCTTCAACCTCGCCTTCGTCTGCTCGGTGGTGCGCGCAAGGCTAAAGAGTTTCGACTGGTCGATCGTCGAGGCCTCCGCCGACCTCGGCGCCTCGGCTCTGACCACCTTCCGGCGTGTGACATTGCCGGTCATCGCGCCGGCAGTGATTGCCGGCGCTCTGCTTGCCTTCACGCTCTCGGTCGACGAGTTCATCATCGCCTTCTTCACCGCCGGTGCCGGCCGCGCCTCGACGACGCTGCCTATGCAGATCTACGCCATGATCCGCTTCGGCATCACGCCGGAGATCAACGCGCTGGCGACCATCGTCATGGCGGTATCCATCACCGCGCTGACCCTGTCGCAGCGGCTCAACCGTGGGATCATCGGCCAATGAGCGAACCGCGCACGCTGCTGGCCATTGATAACGTTTCGAAGAAGTTCGGCCGGGTCACCGCCGTCGACGGCATCTCGCTCGACATCCGCGAAAACGAGTTCTTCGCGCTGCTTGGACCCTCCGGCTGCGGCAAGACCACGCTGCTGCGCATGCTGGCCGGCTTCGAGACGCCAACCGACGGCCGCATACTGCTCGATGGCAAAGACATCGCCCGGACCCCGCCCAACAAGCGGCCGGTCAATCTGATGTTCCAGTCCTACGCGCTGTTCCCGCATATGAGCGTGCGCGCCAATGTCTCCTACGGGCTGGAGATGGAGCGCTTGCCGAAAGCTGAAATCCGTTCCCGCGTCGAGGCCATTCTGGCCACCACCGAGCTTGTCCCCTTCGCCGACCGTAAGCCTGAGCAATTGTCGGGTGGCCAGAAGCAGCGCGTCGCGCTCGCCCGCGCGCTGGTCAAACGGCCTCGGTTGCTGCTGCTCGACGAACCGCTGGGCGCGCTGGACAAGAAACTGCGCGGCGCCATGCAGATGGAGCTGAAGCGCCTGCAGCACGAAGTCGGCATCACCTTCGTCATCGTCACCCACGACCAGGAAGAGTCACTCGTCATGGCCGACCGCATGGCGGTGCTCAAGGACGGCCAGCTGCTGCAATGCGACACACCGCACGCGATCTATGAACATCCGGCCGACCGTTTCGTCGCCGACTTCATCGGCGTGATGAATTTCGTACCGGGCAAGGTGTCTGCCAATGGCGTGATCGCCGCGAACGGCGCGCGCATCACCGGCAAGGTTCCCGCCAAGCTCACACCCGGCGCTTTCGCTGTCGCTTCGGTGCGACCCGAACGCATCCGGTTGTTCCCGTCAGCCGACACCGCCAACCGCACCACGGGCACGGTCGAGGCGCTGGCCTATCACGGGCTCGACCTGCAGCTGCATATCCGCACGCCCTTGTCGCCAAAACCGTTCCTGGTGCGCGTCACCGCCGATGCCGCCGACCGCCGGCCGGTCTCCTCGGGCGACCAAGTCGAACTCGGCTGGGACGCCGCCGATGTCAGAATTTTTGCAGAATAGGAGAAGCCTGATGGCGCAGAAGACGATCGCGTTTTTTCCCGAAGCGGCCTACGGCCCGGCGCTCAATTCGGTCGGCATCGCGCAAGCCGTCGAGGCGCGCGGCCATAAGGCAGTGTTCCTGTCCGACCCGGGCTTTGTCGATGTCTACAAGGGTTACGGCTTCGAAGCGCATCCGGTGAACCTGTCGGAGCCGATGCCGCCCGAGCAGATGGCGAAATTCTGGGAAGACTTCATCAACGGCCACATCCCGAACTTCCGCAAATCGCCATACGATCAGGTCGACAATTACGTGAAGGATTGCTGGACCGCGATCGTCGACAGCGCCAAATGGGCGCAGAAAGATCTGCCGCGCGTTCTGGCCGCCATCAAGCCGGACGTGATCTGCGTCGACAACGTCATCCTGTTTCCGGCCATCAAACAGTTCGGCAAACCCTGGGTGCGCGTCATTTCCTGCTCGGAAAACGAGATCGAGGATGAGGACATCCCGCCGCATCTCTCGGGCTGCGGCGAGAACGACCATGTCGGCCACCAGCGCTACCGCGATCATTTCAACGCGGTGATCAAGCCCATCCACGACGACTTCAACGCCTTCCTCACCGCAAACAATGAAGCGCCCTACCCCGTCGGCCAATTCTTCGAGGCCTCGCCCTATCTCAATCTGCTGCTCTATCCCGAAGCGGCAAAGTTCAAGCGCCGCCATCCGCTCGACCCGGCAAAGTTCCAGTATCTGGAAGGCTGCGTGCGGCAGGAAAAGCCCTATACCGTGCCGACCTTCCCCGAGAACAATGACGGGCCGCTGCTCTATGTCTCCTTCGGCAGCCTCGGCGCCGGCGATGTCGATTTGTTGAAGCGCATAATCGCAACACTGGGCAAGACCCGTTACCGCGCGCTGGTCAATGTCGGCGGCTACAAGGACCAGTACACGGATGTGCCGGACAACGTCATCGTGGAGAGCTGGTTTCCGCAGCCTTCAGTTATCCCGCAGGTCGATGCCGTAATCCACCATGGCGGCAACAACTCGTTCACAGAGTGCCTCTATTTCGGCAAGCCGGCCATCATCATGCCCTATGTCTGGGACGGCCACGACAACGCCACCCGCGTCCAGGAAACCGGCCACGGCTTCGGCATGCCGCGCTACGACTGGAGCGACGCCCAGCTGATCAGCAGGATCGAAGCCTGCCTGACTGACCCCAAGATGAAGATCAGGCTGGCGAAGACCTCGGCGCAGATGCAGGCCCAGAACGGGCCTGAGAAGGCAGCCGGGCTGCTGGAGGCGCTGCTGTGACCTCCTCCGCCCCGCATCTCTACCAAGCCTCCACCCGCACCGACCTCGTCGACTGGGGCGCCCAGTCCGACGCGCTGGACGGCGCGTCGCACTCGACCGGCAGGCTTGTCCACAAAGGACCCAACAACCAGCCGGAATCCGGCATCTGGGTGTGCACGCCCGGCCGCTGGCGGCTCTCGATTCCGCGCGACGAATTGTGCCATTTCGTCGCCGGCCGCGCGACGTACCGGTCGGATGCCGGGGAGGTGGTAGAAGTCGCAGCCGGGACCGTGGTCATGTTCCCTGCCGGCTGGACAGGCGAATGCACCGTGCATGAGACCATGCGCAACGTCTACATGCTGGCTTGAACAGCAACGGAGCTTCCCAATATGCCGACACCGCACTGGCCAAAGGCCTCGACCGTGAAACTGGAGGACTGGGGCGGGGGCAGCAACACGCTTGCCGGCTCGCCGCGCGCCTCGGGCAGGATCCTCTCGCAGAACCCGGACGGCTCAAGCGAATGCGGCCTGTGGTCGTGCACGCCAGGCAGCCGCAAGGTTACCTTTGCCGCCGACGAGTTCTGCCATTTCCTGTCGGGCCGCGGGACCTATGTCCGCGAGAATGGCGAAGAGATCCCGGTCGAGGCCGGCATGCTGGTGTTCTTCCCCGCCGGCTGGGCCGGCACCTCCACCATCACGCAAACACTGACCAAGGCCTTCATGTGCCGCTGAGCACTTTTTTAAAGGAAATCGCCATGACCACGCCCATCATGCAATCCCCGCTTGCCATCACCGACCTCGTCGACTGGGGCGTCATCCCGACCATGATCGAGGGCGTGTCCCACACCTCGGGCAAGCTGCTCTACAAGGGGCCGGAGGGCCGTTCGGAATGCGGCCTGTGGGTCTGCACCCCCGGCAAATGGCACTGCCATGTCACCCGCGACGAGTTCTGCCACTTCCTCGAGGGCCGCTGCACCTATGTGCACGAATCGGGCGAGGTCATCCAGATCGAGCCGGACACGGCGGCGTTCTTTCCTCAGAATTGGAAAGGCGTCTGCACCGTCCATGAGACCATCAAGAAGGTCTACATGATCCGCTGAGCGGACCTGAAAGGACGACCATGCAATTCTCCGCTGAACGGCCGGCTTTCTTCGTCAATCCGGACTACCGGCCGATGACCGGCACGGCAAAACCGGTGATCGATCCGGCGACGCTGGAGACCGTCGGCTCGATCTCCGCCGCAACGGACGGTGAGGTCGATGCGGTGCTGTGTGCCGCAACCACGGCACAAGCCGCCTGGAAGAAGCTCGATGCCAAGAGCCGGGCAAAGCATCTGCATGCGGTCGCCAACGCCATCGAGGCGGCGGACTTCACCCGCTGCGCAGAGCTGATGGTGCGCGAGATGGGCAAGCCTTATCCCGAAGCAATCGGCGAGATCGCCAATTGCGCGCCGATCTTCCGCTACTATGCCGAGATGGCGCGCGACGACGCCGGCAAGATCGCCGGTACGACGCAGGCCGGGTCGTTCCAGTATGCGCGCTACGAGCCGTATGGCGTCTCCGTGCACATCATGCCTTACAACTTCCCGATCCTGCTGATGTGCTGGACCGTTGCGGCCTCGCTTGCCGCCGGCAATGGCTGCGTCATCAAGCCGGCCGAAGCGACGACGCTGTCGACGCTGGACTACATGACGGTGTTCCGTTCACTGCCGGAAGGGCTGGTCGCCTGCCTGCCTGGCACGGCCGCCACCGCGCAGGCGCTGATCGCCTCCGAGCGCACCCACGCTGTCGCCTTCACCGGCTCGGTCGCCGCCGGCAAAGCCGTGGCAGTCGCCTGCGCCGAGCGCATGAAGCCTTGCGTCATCGAAGCCGGCGGCAGCGATCCGCTGATCATCAGCGAGCACGCGCCGCTCGACGTGGCGGCAGCCGGCAGCGTCACCGCCGCCTTCCACCTGACCGGCCAGGTCTGCACCTCGGCCGAACGCTTCTTTGTCGTCGACTCGGTTCACGATCGCTTCGTCGAGCTGTTCGCCGAGAAGACGCGGGCGCTGCGCATCGGCAATGGCATGGACAAGACCGAGATCGGCCCGCTGGTCAGCGAAGCCGCCCGGGCGAAAGTGATGCGGCTGGTCGATGATGCTATCAGCAACGGCGCTATAGCCGTTGCCGGCGGGCGCATTCCGCCGGCGCACAACAATGGCTGGTTCTACGAGCCAACGATCCTGACCGGGGTTACACCCGATATGGCGATCGTGCGCGAAGAGTGTTTCGGGCCGGTCGCAGCGATCTGCCGCGTAAAGGATTTCGACGAAGCGATCCGGCTTGCCAATGACAGCCCGTTCGGGCTCGGCGCCTCGGTCTTCACCACCGACCTCGCCGAGGCGCATGAAGCGGCCGAGCGGCTCGAGGCCGGCATGGTCTGGGTCAACAACCCGCTGATCGACAATGACGCCCTGCCCTTCGGCGGCTGGAAGGCATCAGGCCTTGGCCGCGAGCTGGGACGCCAGGGACTCGACGCCTTCCGACGCTCCAAGATGGTCATCATCGACCACAGACCGGCGATCAAGGACTGGTGGTACCCCTACCCCGACAGCTGGTTCCGCGAGACAGGCGGCCGCAAGCACGTGTGAGCCCGGCTAGTCCATAACGTAAGCTGATGCTTACGCATCTGCCGAGATAGGCCGGCTATTTCAACGCTTGAAGCTTGTCGATCGCGGCAGTGAATCCGGCAAGCGAGACCGGAATGGTCACCGGCTTGCGCGTCACGGACTCGATGCCGATGTTCAGGTTGGTTCCCGATTTCATCGCCTTGAGGAGGTCCGCCGACAAAGGGGTCGCCGCATAGGCGCCGTTCTGGTCACTGGTCTGGATGGCGATGGTCGTCTTCTGCCCCTGGTCGATCTGGTACGAGGCGCCGGAAGGCAGGAACAGCCCGTGCGGCAAGGCCAGCAGCATCGCGAGGTTGCCATTGCCGTTGTCGCGGCGAACCGTAACGGTAAGAACGCGCTGCCCCGTCTTGGCCTCGGTAAGGTTTTGGGAGACCTGGCATTGAAGCTCGGTGCCGGCCGATCCGCTAGCGCAGTTTAGCGACCATGGATTGCCTTCTGCAGGCTTTGTCTCGGCAGATTTGGTTGACTTCGGCTCTTCGGCAAGCGCCGACCCTGCCGACACGACCAGCCATAGCGCGCCGACCCAGGCGGCCCGCCCACAAACGGTTCTCAGCAATGAAGCCACCCGATCCTCGTCGTGTCAGGGTTTCGCCCAGCGCGTGATACAACAGCCGAGCCTGGCGGGGAAGCCAATACGGTACATGAGCGCCGGCTAAATTACTGTTGCTGGATTACCACAATAAACAACTTTGAAATCTTGTACGTGTAAAGCAAACAATCATGCTCGCTATACACTGGGATTCGGATAGTATTAGCGACGGAGCGTGTACTCGTCGGGGTTCGCAAGGGATGGAGACGACCGAGAAAACTCGGCAGATCAATGACATGGCGACGCACGGAAGAAGCTTCCGGGCGAATAGCAAGTATCGCCGGTCAGGTTTTTCCAGGCATCTCTGGAAGACGACTGCGCTGTCCACTCTGGCACTTGCCCTTACCGGCATAGCCGCCCATGCCGGCGACACCGGACTGTGGCAGCCGCAGGTCCGCGCCATCATCGGCGCCAACAACAATGGCGGCAACACGGCGATCGAGGGTTTCCTGCCGCTGAAGCAGAACCTCGAATCCGTTCTCTTTCTCGATGTGCGCTCGAAATACGATTTCGACGACGGCTTCGGCCAGGACGTCGGCCTCGGCGTTCGCCGCATCGTGAATCCGGATCTGATGATCGGCGGCTACGCCTATCTCAACATCCAGAACCACGACAGTCACCAGTTCGTCGCCTCGACGCTCGGCCTCGAGGCCATCACCTCAAAATACGATGCGCAGGTAAACGTCTATCTGCCGATCAGCGGCGACCGCAGCACGGCCGGGCAAGAGTCGAGCCTGTCGCTGGTCGGTCATCAGCTGATCGAGCAGATATCGGCCATCGCCCACCGCGATTACGCGGCCTGGGGCATCGAGGGCGAGGTCGGCGTTCAGGTGCCGCTCAACCTGCCCGAGAACCATTCACTGCGTTTCGATGTCGGCGCCTACCATTTCGGCGATCCCGACGGCGACGACGGCAGCATCACCGGCGCCAAGGCCGGCCTGGAATATTCGATCGGCGACGTCATCGGCAAAGGCACGTCGCTGACCTTCACCGGCGAGGTGCGCAACGACAACCGCGATGACACCCAGTTCGCCGGCAGCATCCGGCTGACGGTGCCGCTCAACGCTTTCGACAAGGGCTCGTCTTCGGCCGATGACGGCGCCGAGCTGGTCTATCCGGTCAGCCCCGGCCTGCGCAAACGCGTCAACGAGCGCGTACGCGGCGACATCGGCGTTCGCATCGAGAGCCAGGACAAAGTTACCGGCACGTCGACGCGGGTGGCGATCAATGCCGCCACCAACACGGCATTCGGCCAGTTCTTCTTCGCCGATGGTGACAACGACGCGCTCGGCCTCGGCACGATCGGCGACCCGACCACGCTCGACAATGCAGTCGCCGGCGCCGGCGCTAACGGCGTCGTCGTCGCGCTAGGCGGCAAGGGCAACATTACGACAGCCGGCGTGACGCTCGCCAACGGGCAGACCGTTATCGGCGGTGGCGGCGGTGTCCAGGCGCGGCTCGCCGACGGCAGCATCGGCACCTACAATTTCGGCGGCTCCAACGGCACCATCCAGGGCACCAACCCTGCCAACAACGTCCTGACGCTCGCCAATGGCAACACGCTGAGCGGTATCACCATCACCGGCGGCAAGGACGGCATCTTCGGCAACAACATCGCCGGCGCCACGCTGACCAACGTCACGGTCACCGGCACCGGCGGCCACGGCGCCGACTTCACCGGCACATCGACCGGCGTCAATGGCTCGAACTTCACCGCGACCGGCAACGGCCTCGACGGACTGCATATCGAAGGCGACGGCACCTATAACTTCATCGGCACGACGCTGCTGCAGGGCAATGGCGACGACGGCCTGGATATAACCGGCCACGGCACCTACACTTTCGCCACCCTCAACGCGCTCGACAACAACGATGCCGGCATTACCGTGAAGGGCACCGGGGTCGCCGGCTCGATCACCATCACCGGCGGCCAGGTGTCGGGCAACAAGGCGCTCGGCGACGACGGCGTCGGTGTCTTCATCGATCCGATCACCGCCCATATCGTGCTGTATTCGATCACCCAGACCGGCGGCACATCGGGCGTCGTGCTCGAGAATCTTTCGGGCAGCCTCACCGTCAACGGCGCGACGACGATCTCGAACACGACCGGACCGGCCATCGCGATCACGGATTCGCCGGCCGCGATCCGCTTCGGCGACATCAACATCACCAATCCCGGCACCGACGGCATGGTGTTTGCGGGCGCCAACACATCAATAATTGCCGGCAACATCGTCATTGCTGGCCTCGGCTCCGGCGTCGGCCTCGATTTCTCCGGCAGCCAGACGAATTTCACCGCGCAGTCGCTCAACATCACTGGCACAGGCGCCGCCGGCTCGATCGGCATCGATCTGTCTTCCCCGAGCGCGGGCGGGGCAACGATCGTCATCACCGATGGCGGCGCGATCGCCAATGTCGACACCGGCGTGCGCTTCGGCATTTCCGGCTCGCCGGCCAATTCGGCCAATGCCCAATTCAGTTTCGGCGGCGGCTCGATTGCCGGCATCACCGCCTCCCTCGACGCGCGGGGGCTCAACCAGACGCTCGGGCTCTATGCTTTCGGCTCGACGACCTTCAGCGGCCCGCAGCTGTTCGACCAGCAGAATGTGATTTTCGTCGGCGCGACCGCGACCGGTTCGGGCACCGGATCCTCGCTGCTCGACCTGGCGACGGTCGCGACGGCCGATGCCAATACCGACGGCACCGCGATCTTCGTGCTGGTCAATCGCGGCACGGACATAGACGATACGGACGGCTTCTCGCTGAGCGCCGGCCAGACGCTGGCTTCGTTCGGCAACGGCCGCACGTTCTCGCTCGGCGGCATCCCGATCAATGTGACGGGCAACAATGTCGTGCACAGCAGCACCGTCTCCGACGCCGGCGGCGCAGCCACGCTGACCAATAGCGGTGCCGGCGACACGGTGACGCTCGCCAACAATACCTCGCTGCTCGACTTCAACCTGTCCAATACCGGTGGCGGCAACGCGGTTCACGGCAGCGCCGTCAGCAATGTCACAATGACGGGCCTGGCCGTCAGCGGCGCCGACCTGAACGGCTTGCTGTTCGACGGCACCAATACCGTTACCGCCACCAACCTCAGCTCGACCAACAATGGCGGCGCCGGCTTGTCGATCCAGGGCGACGGAACCTATTCGTTCAACGGCACGACGACGCTGTCGAACAACGGCACCGACGGCCTGTTGATCAACGGCAACGGTACCTACGGCTTCGAGACGCTTGACGCCAAGGTCAATGGCGGCAGTGGCGTCGACGCCACATCGACGGGCGCCGGCAAGCTGACGACCACTGGCGGAACGATCTCCGGCAATGGCGGCAACGGATTCAGCGCATCCCAGATTGGGCTCGATGTCACGCTGACCAGCCTCAACCAGATTAGTGGCGGGACCGGTGTCGGCCTCACGAACGTCACCGGCAGCTTCGAGATCTCCGGCTCGACGACGATTTCGAACGTCGCAAACGGCATTGTCATCCAGAATAGCTCGGCAACGGTAGGCTTTGGCGGCAATGCCACGGTCACCGCTCCTTCTGGCTCTGGTATCATACTGGCTGCCAATTCCGGTGCCATCACTTTCGGCGATGTGGCGATCGACCAGCCGGGCCAAAACGCGATCGACATTTCCGGTACGAACGGCACGATCAGCTTCGCCAACATCGACATCACCGGCCTGGCGACCGGCAAGACCGGGGTCGACCTGTCGGGCAGCCAGTCGACCTTCACCGCCACCTCGCTCGACATCACCGGCGCCGGCACTTCGACCGGCATCGACCTTTCCGGCACCACCGGCGGCTCGGTGACGATCGGCACCGGCGTCATTTCCGCCGGCACCGGCGTCCAGATGGGCACGCACGGCGCGCCCGGGACCAGCGCCAACACCACCTTCTCGTTCGGTGCCGCCGGCGGCGCATCGATCACGGGGACCACCGCCTCGCTCGACATGCGCGGCCTGCTGGCCGGCAACGGCACCTATGCTTTTAACGCCACCCATTTGGTCGGCCCGCAGCTGTTCGACACCGCCAACGTCATCTTCGTCGGCGCAGCAAACACCGGAACCGGCTCCGGCGCGAGCGTTGGCGACCTTATCAACGCCGACGCCGCCGACGGTCTGACGACCGACGCCAACACCATCTTCGTTCTTGTCAACAGCGGCGCTGGAACCATCAACACCGATGCCGACGGCTTCACGCTTGCCGACGGCCAGCAGATCGTCTCCTTCGCCAACGGCAACACCGTCGCTCTCGGCGGGCCGCCGGCCAACGTCACCGGCGAGGTGGTTACTTCGGGCACCCAGGTCGATCCGTTCGGCAATGGCGCCGCCACCCTCAACAACTCGGCCGGCAGCACCATCGATCTCGCCAACGGCAACCGCGTCGCCGACCTCAGCGTCAGCAATGCGGGTTCGGGCTCGGCGATCAACGGATCGAATGTAAACGCGGCCACCATCACCGGGGTGACGATCAGCAGCGCCGTAACCGGCATCGACCTGACCGGCGCAACGGGTGCGATCAACATCACCAACACGACGATGGGCGGCGTCAGCGGCACTGGCCTGCTGGCCAGCAACTTCGGCGGCACCGGCACCTTCAACAATTTGGACATCACCGGCGCCGGCATCGGCGTCAGCGTCACGGGCGGTTCCACGGGCACGCTGACCTTCGACAATGCGAGTTCGATCGCCGGCACGACGGGCACGGCGCTCAGCATTCTTGGAGCAACGCCTAACCTCACCTACAACGGCACCATCAATCAGACGAGTGCCGCGAGCGCGGTCATCATCAGCGGCATGACCGGCGGCTCCGCCACCTTCGCCGGCCAAATCACCGCCAGCACCGGCGCGGCCAACGCCATCGACCTGACCGGCAATGCCGGCGGCACGATCAATTTCACCGGCGGGCTCGACCTCACCACCGATGGCGGCCTTGCCTTCAGCGCCATCAATGGCGGCACGCTCACCGTCACCGGCACTAACACGACCGCATCTGGGCTCGGCCCTGTCGAAAACGGCATCCATCTCGGTGGCGCCGGCGGTTTGACCATCGGCGCAGGCGGCGTCATTTTCGACAGCGTCACCGTCGACGGCTCAGGCGGCGCCGTGCAGACCGGCATCCTCATCGAAAACACCAGCGGCGGCAGCGTCACCTTCGGCGCTGTCGACATCAATCGCGTCACTGGCGACGCCATCCGCCTCACCAACGTGGCCAACGCCGTTACCTTCAATGGCACGACGACGATCGACACGGTTGTTGGCGGTGGCCCCGGCTTCGTGGTGCAAGGCAGCGCCGCGACGGTCAATGTCAACAATCTGGTGACGACGCTGGTTTCGGGCGACGACGTCAGCCTGACCAACAACACCGGCACGATCAACATCGGCGGCACCATCACCAATTCCGGCACCGGCAACGGCGTCGTGGTTTTTGGCGGCAGCGCCGCGATCACGGTCTCGGCCAACATCTCCAGCTCGGCAACAGCACCAGGCACGGCGGTCAAGATCGACGGCACCATCGGCGGCTCGGCCCAGTTCAGCGGCAGCGTCACGTCGACCGGCACCGGAAATCTGTTCGCCATCGGCTCGACATTGCCCCCGGCAGGCGGTGCGTTCAGCTTCACCGGCCCGACCCTGTCGGCGAGCGGTGGCGGCGGCGCGGTGGTCGGTGGCCTGATCGGCACCGCAACGTTGAATGTTACCACCCCGCTATCGATCACCAATGCCTTGGGCACCGGCCTGTCCGTCTCCGGTGTCGCGAGCACCGCATCGGCAACCTTCGGGGCGGTGACCGTGACGGGCGCCGGCGGCATCGGCATCTACATTGTCGGCAATGCCGGCCCGGTGACCTTCGGCACGACCCAGGTCACGCTGGGCACCACGAGCGGCACTGCCGGCATCAACTTCGCCGGCACCAACAACGATGTCAGCTTCGGCACGACTACCATCGACGATGTCGGCGCCAACCAGACCGGCATCGACTTCAGCGGCTCCTCGACGACGGCCGATTTCGGCCTGACGACGATCACCGGCCTGGGCGACCTGACCTCGCGCGGCATCGACCTGTCGTCGACCACGGGCAACAAGGTCATCACCTTCCTGCAGGGTTCCAAGATCGACAATGTCGGCGTCGGCGTCGAACTGTCGTCCGGCGGTACCACGGTGACTTCAGCCAATGCCACCTTCACCTTCGGCGACGGCGATTCGACCGACGGCCTGGAATCCTTCATCACCGCGGCCGTTGGCGGCTACACCGTCGACACCGTCGGCCTCGACCCGATATCGGGCAACTACGATTTCGACGACGTGTTCTTCACCGGCAGCGCCAACCTCGCCACCGCGCCCGGTTCGGTCACGCTGGTCTCGCAGTCGGGCGGCTTCATCGCCGCCGGCACGACCGGCAATCTCAGCATGGGCGTCAACACCATTTCGCTCGCCGCCGCCGATGCGCTGACAGGCGCGCAGAACTTCGCCTTCGTCGGCACGATCAATCTCGGCGCCACCGCCTTCACGCTCGATTCCGGCCAGACGATCACCGGCTTCGGCAACAGCAATGTGGTTTCGACCGGCACGATCCAGCCGGCCAACGTCCAAGGTGCTCTTGGCGCCACCGGCGGCAACATCACCGGCGACGAGGCCGTCGTCAGCGGGACGGCCAACTTGATGCAGCTGCTCGGCGACAATGCCGTGCGCCACACCGCATTCGACTTCAGCAGCGCGGCCGGTGCCGCCTTCCTGATCGACCAGAGCGCGGCCGGCTTCAGCAATGCCAGCGGCATTACCATCGAAGGCGTGACGATCTCGAATGTCGCGGCGGGCCAGACCGCCATCCAGGTTACCGGCCTCAATGGCAGTCTGTCGGTCATCAACAACAACATCAACCTTGCCGGCACGCTGCTCGACGTCAATGGCGGCACCAGCACCATCTCGGTGTCGCGCGGCTTCCTGCCCAATGGCGGGCCGGCCGGAACGCTGACCGGTGGCGGCATCAACATCGCCAACCGCACCGGCGGCGCGGTGACCTTCACCGACCAGGTGGCCATCACCGGCGGCAATGGCGTCTCGATTTCGGGCGGCACCGCCGGCGGCGCCGTCAATTTCAATGGCGGCCTCGACATCACGACGTCCCTCGCCACTGGCCTCAGCCTCTCGGGGCTGAATGTCCTGACCGTCGCGAATGCCGGCTCGACGACGATCAACGCTACGGGCCAGACAGCGCTATCGCTGCAAGGCACACTCGGCGCCGGCGGCGTCAATTTCGACAGCATCACCTCGAGCGGCGGCACAAGCGGCATCATCCTCAACGGCGTCACCGGGGCGGTGAATGTCTCCGGCGCGACCAGCATCACCGGCACCAGCAGCTTCGGCATAGACGGCACCGGCGCCAACACCGGCACGTTCACCTTCGGCGCGGTGACGGTCAACAACACCGCCACGGCCGGCGGCGGCATCCATGTGGTATCAGGCACGGTCAACGTCACCGGCCTCGCCAACATCGATACGACGAGCGGCGTCGGCCTGTCGCAGAGCGGCGGCACGACAAGCTTCACCGGCGGTGTGACCATCGACACCACCTCCGGCACGGCCATCGTGGGCACCGGCGGCACGATGGGCATCACCGCCACCGGCGGTGCCGAGACGGTAAACTCGACCCTCGGCCAGGCGATCAGCCTCTCCGGCGTCGCCGCCAGCATTGCGCTCGACTCGACCTCGTCGGGCGGCGGCACCAACAATGTCAGCCTGGCCAATGTCACCGGAACGGTCAGCCTCGGATCCGGCGCATTGAGCGGCGCTTCGGGCGTCGCATTCCTGGTCACCGGCGGTGCTGCGACCGTCAGCTATGGCGGCACGGTCATCAAGACCACCGCCGGCAAGATCGTCGACATCTCCGGCGTCACCGGCGGCACGGTCACACTGTCCGGCGCGCTCAGCGCCACCGGCGGTTTCGACAATGGTATCTATGTCCACGGCAACTCCGGCGGGACCATCACTCTCAGCGGTGGCACGAAGACGCTGACCACTGGCGCCAATACGGCGGTCGACTTGACGACCAACACCGGCGCGACGATCAACTTCGATACGGGTGGCCTGGTGATCAACACCACCTCCGGCACGGGCTTCAACGCCAGCGGCGGTGGCACGGTCAGCGGCGGCGCGCCCCTCAGCGACAACAGCATCACCACGACGGCCGGCGGCACCGCGTTGAACCTCAATGGCGTTACGATTGGCGCTGCGGGCATGAATTTCGACAGTGTTTCGGCCACTGCCGCCGCAACCGGCATCTCGCTGAACAATATCGCCTCGTCCGGCGGCGGCGCCATCATTCTCGGCACGGTCAACCTGCAAGGCATGACCACGCGTGGTGTCGATGTTTCCGGCACGCTTGGCGCGGCGCTGTCCTTCAACGATCTCGACATCGGCCTGAACAGCACGACAGGCATCGCCTTCGACCTCAATGGTGCGGCGATCAACGCGGCGATCACCGCCAATGATTTCGACGTGACCAACGCGGCCGCCGCCGGCAGCACCATCGCCGTCGACCTGCGTGGCGCCACTGGCGGCCAGACGGTACGCCTCGGCGATGCCGTTGTCGGCGGCGCCAGCTCCAGCATTGCCGGCGTCAACACCGGCGTGTTCCTCAACAGCGCCACCAACCTCGCTTTCACCTATGGCGACGGCGAATCGGCGACCGACCAGCTCTCGACCATCGGCGCCAATGTAGGCATCGACGCATCCAGTGCGCCGGTTGCCGGCACCTACAATTTCCAGGATGTGAACTTCCAGTCGGCTCCCGGCCTGGGCTTCGGAGTCGGCAAGGTCTATTTCGTCGGCGCGTCCGCGACCGGTGACGGCAGCGGTCGCGACCAGAACAATCTCGCGACGCTGGCCACCGCCGAAGCAGCAGCCGTGGCGACGGACATCCTGGTTCTCGTCAACGATGGCGGCACCATCACCGCGGCAGGCAGCAATGGCAACGACACGCTGGCTCTCGCCACCGGCGAGCAGGTGCGCGGCTTCGGCAACGGCAACATCAATCTGGCGCTGACGGTGCCCTCGACCATCCAGCTCGCCAGCAACAGCATCTCGATCATCGACCAGACGCCCAATGGCGCCGCGACGCTGACGACGAGTGCCGGCAACAATGTCATCACGCTCGGCGCCAGCGGCAACATCATCGACGGCTTCATCCTGAATGGCAGCCCGGCGGGTGCCGCGCGTGGCGTCAAGGACAATGGCGCGGGTGCTGCGAATACCGTCATCAGCAACATGACCATCAGCAATTTCGCCACGCAGGGTATCGAGATTACCCCGTCGAACAGCACGACGATCAACAACGTTACTTTCTCCGGCAACGCCAGCGATGTGTGGCTGAACGCGTCCAACACCACCATCACCAACGTCACCAGCACCGGCGCCACCGGCATTGCCTTCAGGCTCGACAACACCACCGGCACGACGACGCTGACCAACGTCAACATCACCACCGCAGCGACCGGCACCGGCATCGCCTTCGGCGGCGCGTCGGGCGCCGGCGGCACGATCAGCGGCACCAATGTCCAAATATCGGGCGGCAGCGGCCTTTCGGTGACCGGCGGCAACGCGGTGATCAGCTTCGACGGCGCCAGCTCCATCATCAGCACGTCGGGCGCGGCGGCCACGATCTCGACCCGCGCTGGCGGCAGCTTCACCTTCGCCGGCTCGGTGATCGCCAACGGCGCTGCGAGCGGCATCAGCATTTCCGGCGCGACGGCGGCCAATACGGTGAGCTTCACCGGTACGGTCGATCTCGGCACCACGACGCCGATGACCGGCACCGCAGTCGCAATCAACAACGGCGCCACGGCCTCGACCGTCAGCTTCGCCAACCTCGACATCGTCACAAACGGCACCACCGGCTTCAGCGCCATCAATGGCGGCACAGTCAATGTCACGACCGGCACGGTGAGCTCCACTTCCGCGCAGGCGGTCAACCTCAACGGCATCGCCACCACCACCGGCATCAATTTCACCTCGACCAATTCGACCGGCGGCACCAACAACGTGTCGCTGACCAATGTCGCCGGCGCCGGCACTGTCAGCCTCGGCTCCGGTGCGCTCAGCGGCGCGACCGGCGCCGCCTTCCTGGTCACTGGCGGCTCGGCCAACATCAGCTATGCCGGCTCGGTCACCAAGACCACGGCCGGAAACGTCGTCAGCATCTCCACCCGCACCGCCGGCACCATGACGCTGTCGGGAACTCTCAGCGCCACCGGCGGCGTGGCCAACGGCATCCTCGTCAACGCCAACACCGGCGGCACGATCAACTTCTCCGGCGCCAGCAAGATACTGACCACCGGCGCCAACAATGCCGTCGACCTGACGGCGAACACCAACACGGCGGTCAACTTCACCGGCGGCGGCCTGGCCATCACCACCACCTCCGGCACCGGCTTCAACGCCACGAGCAACGGCACTGGCACCGTGACCGTTACCGGCTCGGGCAACACAATTTCGACCGGCAGCGGCGTCGCGGTCAACCTTGACAGCGTTGCTATCGCGGCGGGCGGCGTGACCTTCGCTTCCACAAACAAAGGCGTCGGCGGCACCAGCGCCGTCATCCTCGATTCCGTCACCGGTTCGGGAGCGATCGACCTCGGCACCGGCGCGCTGGTGGGCGGAACAAGCGCCGTGATCCGTATCGGCGATGGCCTAGGCACCGCCAACAGCGGCGGCACGGCGGCGTTCACCTATGCCGGCGCGATCACCAGCGGCAGCACCGGCCAGGCGGTCAACATCCAGGATCGCGCCCTGACCGCCGGCAACATCACCCTGTCGGGCAACATCACGCATAATGCGGCGGGCCAGATCGGCATCCTGCTGGACGACAATGTCGCCGGCATCATCACCTTCTCCGGCGCGTCGAAATCGATCACCTCGACCACGGCGGCTGGCGTCAGCCTGAGCGACAATGCCGGCGCGACGATCAACTTCACCAATGGCGGGCTGGTCATCGCCACCACCAGCGGCGCCGGTTTCAATGCCACCGGCGGCGGCACGATGACGGTGCAGGGCACCGGCAACACCATCGTGTCCGGCACGGGCACGGCCCTTAATGTCGCCAACACGACGATCGGCGCCGGCGACGTGACGTTCAGGAGCATTGCGTCCAATGGTGCAGCCAACGGCATCGTGCTCAACAACACCGGCACCAGCGGCAATCTGGTGGTGACCGGCACCGGCGCGACGGGGGGCAGCGGCGGCACGATCCAGAACTCGACCGGCGATGGCGTCAGCCTGACCGACACTCAGGATGTCAGCCTGAGCAACATGATTATCAGCGACAATGCGGGCAACGGCATAAAGGGCCTGCGCGTCAACGGTGTGGTGCTCAACGGTCTGACCCTGAACAGCAATGCCGATGCCAACACCGAGTCCGGAATCCTGTTCAACGAACTTACCGGCAACGCCTCGCACGTCACCACGTTCACCAACCTCACGGTCTCCAACTCATTCACCCATAACGTGCAGGTCATCAATTCCGGCGGCACGTTGGCGAACCTGGTGGTGAGCGGCGGCACGTTCTCGAACAACGGCGCCTCAAACAATGCCGGCAGCGACTTCATCTTCGAGGCGGACGGCGCCGGTGTCGCCGGCGCGCCGACGATGACGCTGACCGTCGACGGCGCAACCTTCACCGGCAACAACGCCTATCCCGGACCGGGAGTCATCCCTGGAACCGGTCTGTTCGTCATTGCCAATGACGGCACCGTCAACGCTCACATCGGCGAGACCACGGGAAATCTATTCAACAATCTGAACAACGGCATCAACCTCACCCAGAGCAGCAATTCCGGCGCCGGCACGGGCGGCAATCTGAATTTCACCGTCCGGAACAACACCGTCACCAACAGCGACTCGACGGCCATCAACGTGTTCAGCAGCGGCGACCTCGCACGGACGCTTGACGGCACAATCGCCAACAATGTCATCGGTACGCAAGGCGTAGCAACCTCGGGATCGCGAACCGGCAACGGCATCAGGGTTGGGCATGAAAGCCTCGGCGTCGCCAAGGTGCTGATCGACAACAACATTATCCAGAGCATCGGCGTCAACGGCATAAGCGGTGGCGACAGCGTCTCGATCACGCAGCTCGTGCAGCCGGGCACCGTGCACGCGACGGTCACCAACAACACCATTCGCGACAATGCCGACAGCCGCGGCATCACGGTCACCGCCACATTTGCCGGCGCTATCATCAATGCCGACGTTCATGCCAACACCATCACCAACGTCAACAACGCCAATGCCATCCGCTTCCTCGCGGACGGCCTCGGCGGCGCCGACGGCACGATCAACGTACCGCAGGCGAGCGAGGCCGGTATCGAAACCGTCAATGGCGGGGCAACGGCACTGACGGACACCCGGACGTTCTTCAACCAGCCGCTGCCACTGCTGCCTGCCGCGACACCGTAGTCAGCAACCTTGGATTTCGTCCTAGGAAATATATTTTATGAATCTGATATCGACTTGTTGTCTTACTTAGGCATAATACAAGAATTCAGACAGTAAGCCGCCAACGGAGGGAACGGGGATGAGTGAGCCTTATTTAGGTGAAGTCAAGATCATTTCCTGGAACTATGCACCGCGCGGCTGGGCATTTTGTAACGGCCAGTTGTTGCCGCTTAACCAGAACCAGCCATTGTTCTCACTTCTTGGCACCAGGTACGGCGGCAACGGCCAGACAAATTTTGCCCTTCCGGATATGAGGGGACGTGCGCCGGTTCATACGGGCGGCCCTATTGGTGCAATGGTCGGCGGCCAGGGCGGCGAAGAGTTTCACACGCTCACGCTCGGCGAAATGCCGACACACAACCATTTCGTCAACGCATCGAACACTGCCGGAAACGTCAACAATCCATCCGGCGCGCTGTTGGGGGCGAACGCCAGCCCGATCTATCAGCCGCCTGGCAGCGCGGTGGCTATGGCGAAGGAAAACATCACTTTCGTCGGTGGCGGCCAGCCGCATGAGAACAGATCGCCCTATATCGTCTTGAATTTCATCATTGCCCTGCAAGGCATATTCCCGTCGCGAAATTAAGAGGACGCTTCGATGAGCCAACCTTTTGTCGGCGAGATCAGGATGTTCGGTGGCAATTTCCCTCCGAATGGCTGGGCGTTCTGCCAAGGCCAGTTGATGCCGATCTCCGAGAACGAAACCTTGTTCAATCTGATCGGTACGACCTATGGCGGCGACGGGGAGGAAACATTCGCCCTGCCCAACCTCGCATCCCGCATCCCCGTCCATGCTGGCAAGGGCCCGCTGGTCAGCCAGACCTATATCGTCGGAGAACTGGGCGGGGTCGAATCCGTCACTGTTTCAACCCAACAAATGCCGAACCATTCCCATACCTGGACCGGTTCGTCGAATATCGCCAAGAATCCGGGTCCGTCCGGCGGTGTCCTGGCGACATCGAGCCTGCTGACGCCCTATGTGGGTATCGCACCTGATGGCAACATGGCCGCCGGAGCCATTTCGCCGGCCGGCGGCAGCCAGCCTCACGACAATATGGTGCCGTTCCTCGCCGTCAGTTTCATCATCTCGCTATTTGGCATCTTCCCCCAGCAAAGCTAGAGACTTGCCATGACCAATCCGTTCGTCGCCGAAATTCGAATTTTTGCCGGAGATTTCGCCCCGACGGGGTGGGCGACCTGCGATGGCCAGCTCCTGCCAATCTCGCAGAATACGGCGCTGTTTTCGCTGCTGGGCACAGTTTACGGCGGCGACGGCAAGTCGACCTTCGCGTTGCCGAATATGGCTGGCTCCGCGCCCATGGGGCAAGGACAGGGCAATGGCTTGTCGGAGCGGTTTCTCGGCGAGACGGGTGGCGAAACGTCCGTCACCCTTCTGCAAACGGAAATGCCGCAACATAATCATTTTGTCGCGATATCCACCGAGAGTGGCGCCCAGGGAACTCTTACCGATGCGGTTGTTCTGGGGAAGTCGGGGGGCGGAACGCTGTATCAGAACAACACTTCGCAAAATCTGGTCCAGATGGACCCCCAGGCACTGAGCATGACGGGCAGTACGTTGCCTCACAACAACCTGCCTCCCTATCTGGCGATGACGTTCATCATTGCCATGCAAGGCGTTTATCCGGCGCGTCCGTAAGCGCCACTCCATGATCCAGCTTCCGATTGTGGACAACGGGCCTGTTATATTTTGCTGGGTGCGCGCGGCGCGGATTGATCTGACGTTCCGCCCGATGGCGGACGCCGATCTGCCGTTCCTGTCGGCGCTCTACGCCTCGACCCGCGCCGAAGAACTTGCCGTCACGCCGTGGAGCGACGCGCAGAAAACGGCGTTCCTCGACATGCAGTTTCAAGCGCAGCACGCGCATTACCAGAAATACTATCCCAACGCCGACTGGCTGGTGATCGAGCAGGCAAGGCAAGATATCGGTCGCCTGTATATCGAGCGCTCGGCGAGCGAGCATTGCATCATAGATATCGCCTTCCTGCCGGCGCATCGCGGCAAGGGGTCTGGCGGTGCGTTGCTCGCCGATCTCATCGATGAGGCCGCCGCCGTCGGCAAGTCGGTCTCGATCCATGTCGAGAAGAACAATCCAGCGCGGCGGCTCTACAAACGCCTCGGCTTCACCGTTGCCGAGGACAAGGGCGTCTACGACCTGATGATCCGTTCGCCGTAAGGGCCGTGCCGGTCGTCACGTGCCGCGATACCAGGAGACGATGGTGAAACGTTCGTTGCACGTGACCGGGGTGACTTCATGCGTCGTTTCCGAGCGAAAGGCGACGAGAGAGCCCGGCAATGCCGGCATGGCAATGCGCAGGTCCGGGCCGCTGTAAGGCCCATGCAGGACCAGCGAGCCGCCTGCATAGCTTTCTGGCGAAGGGTTGTCCGATTGACGGTTGAGAAAGATCACCACCGAGATCTTTCGGAACCGCGACTCGTCGTGAATGAGCGGCGTATTGCCATCCTGGTGCGGCACAAAGAAATCGCCTTGCCGATAGTGAAGGAACTGAGGTTTCTCGACCTGGCCGAGCAGCAGCCCGAAATGCCGCTCCAGAGCCGCCTTCTGCTGCGCCAACAGGGCACTCACTCGCTCTTCAGTGGCCTGCGAAACATCGGCGCGCACGGTCTTTCGGATCTCCGGCCATGCCATCTTCTGGTCGGCACGCCCCAGCAGGCCGGCCGGACGGCCCAGGGCCGCCCGAATTTCCGCGCACAGTGCGCTACACGCCGCTCCGTCAAATACGTCCGCAATCTCGATATAGTCGATCATTATGTCGAGCCGCCGCGCTGCCAAATCGCCCTGATGGCCGGAGCGTCCCCGTGGCCGATCCGGTCGAAAAAAATCAGTTGAATACCGCCTCGTAAAGCCGCCCTGCCTCATCGGCAGCGATCGGCACGATGAAGATCTCATGGGCGCCGCTTTTGCCGTTGAACCGATAGATAGCCTGCGGCAGCGCCGCGTCGCGCGGCCCCCTGAACAGCAGCGTGAAGCCACCGCCGTCGCGCGGGCTGTTGGCAATGGGCTGCACCGCGCTCAGTTCCATCGTGAGCGTCTGACCGCCGGCTTCGACGGAAAAGCTCTGCCCCTGCTCGAAATCCGAAAGCGTTGCCATGCGCCTGCCCTGGTTCGTCTGTCTTTCAGACGGCTCTCTTGAGATGTCTATCCCGTCAGCCAATCTCGCCGCTTCATGGCGTGCTGTCTATAGAGCTCGATTTCCAGAAGTACAAAAGAGCACGATCAAACAAACAGATAGATTTATCTTGGCCACGTAGGGTGAAGCAGCCGTCAACGCGTTGCGCACCGGCAGCCACTGGCCTAAACCGGAATGGTATAAGAGGAGAACACTAGGGATGACTGACGCGAAAACAGGCACGGCCCCGGCCGGAAGCACCGCGACCAACGCGCTGCCGCTGTTCTACAAAAAACCCGAGGCGCTCAATCCGCTACGGCACGGCTCACTCGGCCTGGCGGCGCGGGCCGATTTCTCCTTTGCCCGCACCGCGCACGCAATCCCCGTCGTCGCCTCGGAAATGCCGGCGGCAATGCGCTCCTACCCGATCGTTTTCATCGGCGACGCCAAGGCGCCTGTCATCATCACCGGCCTGCGCCAGGACCAGAACCTGTTCGTCGGCGCCGACGGCAAATGGGCGGAGCCGCATTACATTCCCGCCTATGTCCGCCGGTACCCCTTCATCCTGGCCGATGAATCGAAAACGACCGGCCGCCTGACGTTGTGCATCGACCGCGCCAGCGAACGCGTCGTCGAGCAGACGCCTTCGTCCAAGGGCGGCGACGAGACCGCGCCCTTCTTCGACGGCAACGAGCCGGCCGAGGCCTCGAGGCAGGCGCTCGCCTTCTGCAGCCAGTTCCAGACCGACTTCAATGCGACTCGCGCCATGATCGACAAGATCGACGCGCACGGCCTGTTCGCGCCGCGGCAGAGCAAGGTGACGCTGGAGGGCGGCGAGACCCTCAACCTCACCGACTTTCAGGTGATCGACGAGCCGGCCTTCAACAAATTGAGCGACGAGGCGTTTCTTGATCTCAGGAAATCCGGCGCGCTTGCGCTGCTCTATTGCCATCTCGCCTCGAGCAACAGCTGGACCTCGCTGGCCTTCCAGGCGTCATTGCGGCGAGCTGGCTGACGCGGCCCGCGACGAAAAGCTTCGGCAAGGCGCGGGTTGTTTAAATCAACGGTTCGCGCCTTCGCACGACGATCTCTCCGCGGCTCGAATCATGCTGTTGTCGTGCAGATCGATTGCCATGACGGGTTGGCGAACTTCCTAATGCTCGACGTATCTCTCGCGAAATGCGCCGAGGCGGCATCAATCCCCCGGTTCGCGGACCTCTCAGCACGCCAACCTTGCTGCCCTCCTCAATCGTTGAATAGCCGGTCGTCGCCATCGATCACGGTCCGAACGCAAAAAGCCCGCGTGAAGCGGGCTGTTTTTGATGTTGGTTGCGGGGACAGGATTTGAACCTGTGACCTTCAGGTTATGAGCCTGACG
>NZ_JAMYQZ010000044.1:0-50348 GCF_040321145.1 Mesorhizobium sp. M0514 | reverse complement strand
CCCTCCCCACAAGGGGAGGGTAAGGGCGCCCTGAATGCATTTCGGACCCCATCTCCTCCTCGCCGCCCTCGAAGGCCTTGTCACCTCAGCCGTGTTGGCGCTGACGGCGCTTGGGCTGTCGCTGGTGTTCGGCGTCATGCGCGTCGTCAACGTCGCCCATGGCGAGTTCTTCATGCTGGGCGCGGTGCTGGCCTGGGCGATCTCGACGGCGATACCCGGCCATCCCACGCTCGGCTTCCTGGCGGCGCTGGTGATTGCGCCGCTGATTGTCGGCGCCATTGCGCTGGTCGCCGAGCGGCTTGTGCTGCGGCGGCTCAATTACAATCCGGAAGCCACCATCGTCGCCACGATCGGCATGCTCTACATCATCCAGCAGCTGGCGTTGAGCTTCTATGGCCCGGAAGCCCGCCCGGTGGAGCCGCCCTTCAGCTACCGCATCCTTTTGCCCTGGTTCGGCTATTCCGGCTACAAGCTGTCGATCATTGCCGCTTCGGCCCTTCTGCTCATCGCCACCTGGCTGGTGCTGACGCGCACCAAGATCGGCCTCATCATGCGCGCCACCCAATATGACAGCGAAACGGCGCAGGCCTTCGGCATTCCGGTCGACCGCGTCTATGCGGGCGTCTTCGCGCTCGGCGCCATGCTGGCGGCCGTCGCCGCCGTGCTGATCGTGCCGATCAGTCAGGCGCACTACCTGATGGGGCAGGACCCGCTGCTGTTGTCCTTCATCGTCGTCATCATCGGCGGCCTCGGCTCGCTGCGCGGCACCGTCGTTGCCGCCGTGCTGATCGGCCTGTCCGACGGCATCATCTCGGTGTTCTTCTCGCCGACTTTGGCCAAGATCATAGCCACGCTGCTGGTGGCCATGGTGCTGGTGTTCAGGCCCCAAGGCCTGTTCGGGCAGGCGCCGCGATGAGCGAAGCTTCGCCGGCAAAAGCCTATGCTCTGCATATCGGCGCCATCGCGCTGCTGTTCGCCCTGAGCTTCGTCCTGCCGGATTATCATCACGGCCTGCTCGCCCGCATCATGGTGCTGGCGGTGTTCGCCATGGGCTACAACATGCTGTTCGGCTATGTCGGCCTGCTCAGCCTCGGCCACGCCATGTTCTTCGCCGCCGGGCTCTATGGCGCTGGTCTCGCCGTCATCCATCTCGGCTGGAGCGTGCCTTTGGCTTTCCTCGCCGGTATCGCCTGCGGCGCGCTGCTGGCACTGGTGATCGGCCTGCTGGCGCTGCGCACCACCGGCGTCGCCTTCATGATCGTCACCATGATGTTCGCGCAGGTGTTTTACCTCACCATCCTCTATTTCGCCGCCTGGACCGGCGGCGACCAGGGTCTGGTGGTGCCGCAGCCCGCGCGGGTTCTGGCCTTCGGCTCGACATCGCTCGACCTCACCAACCCGACCGTGCGCTACATGAGCGCGCTGGCGCTGTTCTCGGTCGTGCTGCTGATCACCCTCGCCATCGTCCGCTCCCGCTATGGCCGCGTTTTGGTCGCGGTGCGCGAGAACGAGGAGCGCACGAAAATGCTGGGCTACGACACCTTCTCCAATAAGCTGATCGCCGTCGTTGTCTCCGGCACCATCTGCGCCGCCTCTGGTGCGGCCTATGCGCTGCTGTTCGGCTATGTCGGCTCGAGCTTTGCCTCGGTGCAGTATTCCATCCTGCCGCTGCTCTGGGTGCTGCTCGGCGGCGCCGCCACGACGCTGGGTGCGCTGCTTGGCACTGTGTTCATGTACTATGTCATCGACACCGCCAGCGGTTACACCTCCGCCTATCTCCTGATCGTCGGTATTGCGCTCATCCTTCTGGTGCTGTTTTTCCCCAAAGGCATTCTGGGCACCATCCGCCAGCGCTGGCTCGGGTGGCTGCCATGATGCCGTTGCTGACCACCAAAGGCCTGGCGCGCAGTTTCGGCGGCCTGCGCGCCGTCGACGGTGTCGATTTTCAGCTGATGCCGGGCGAGATCCGCGCCGTCATCGGCCCCAATGGCGCCGGCAAAACCACCTTCGTCAGCCTGGTCAGCGGCCGCATTCAGCCATCATCCGGCATGATCGTCTTCGACGGCGCCGACATCACCAGCCAGCCGGCCTATCTCAGGGTGCGCCGGGGCATCGCCTACACCTTCCAGATCACCAGCGTCTTCGCCAACCTCTCTGCCTACGATAATGTCGCGTTGCCGGTGCAGCGCACGCTGACCGATGGCCGCTCGAAAGGTGCGGTGCGCACCGGCGTCATGGCCGCGCTGGAACGCACCGGACTTGCCGGCCGCGCCCATATGCCGGCCGGCCAGCTTTCCTACGGCCATCAGCGCCTGCTGGAAGTGGCAATGGGCCTGGCGCTGAAGCCGCGGCTTTTGATCCTCGACGAGCCGACGCAAGGGCTGGCCGACAGCGAGATCGACAATTTCATCGAACTGGTGCGCGAGATCGCCAAGAGCGCCACCGTGCTCCTGATCGAGCACAACATGCCTGTCGTCATGCAACTGGCCGACCGCATCACGGTCTTCAACGCCGGCAGGATCCTGGCCGAAGGCACGCCCGAACAGGTCCGCGCCAACACACAGGTGCAGGAAGCCTATCTGGGGACGGCGCCATGAGCGAAGCCCCCAAGACTGAGGCCCCCAAGACTGAGGCCCCCAAGACTGAGGCCCCCAAGACTGAAGCCCACAAGACTGAAGCGCTGACCATCTCCAGGCTCGATTGCTTCTATGGCGAGGTTCAGGTGCTCTACGAGCTTGATCTCGTGCTCAACAAGGGCGAGGTGCTGTGCCTGTTCGGTCGCAACGGCGCCGGCAAGACGACGGCGCTGAAAGCAATCATGGGGCTGGTTCCGTCGAGCGCCGGCTCGATCCGGCTCGCCGGCAAGGAATTGACCGGCCTGCCGGCGCATGAGGTGCCCAAGGCCGGCGTCGCCTATGTGCCGCAAGGCAGGCGGCTGTTCGCCGAGATGACGGTGGCGGAAAACATCGAGATCGGCCTGATGGCGCGCGGCAAGGGAAGAGCGACGCGCGAGAGCGTGCTCGACCTCTTCCCGTTGCTGCGCCAGCGGCTCAAGCAGCGCTCCGGCACTTTGTCCGGTGGCGAACAGCAGATGTTGGCCATGGCCCGCGCGCTTTGTCTGGAGCCGCAGGTGCTGTTGCTAGACGAGCCGACGGAGGGGCTGATGCCGTCGATGATCGCCAAAATCCGCGAGACGGTGGTGAAGCTGCGTGAGCTAGGTGTCTCCACCATTCTGGTCGAACAGCGCGTCGACGCCGTGCTGTCCGTCGCCGACCGCGTCTGCTTCATCGAGAACGGCCGCAACCGCGAGACCGTCGATGTCGAGCAATTGCGCGCCGACCCATCGGCAGTCAGGCGCTATGTCGGCGTCGGCTGATCAGCCGAAAAACAGGAACCCGGCGATCAAAAAGATCGGGATCAGCACCAGCCCTGACCATGCCATGTAGCCGAAGAAGCCCGGCATCTTCACACCGCGGTGTCGGGCAATGGCGTAGACCATGAAGTTGGGTGCATTGCCGATATAGGTGTTGGCGCCCATGAACACCGCGCCGGCCGAGATCGCGGCCAGCGTCGAGGCCGCCTCCGTCATCAGGTGCCGCGCGTCGCCGCCTGCGAGTTCGAAAAACACTAGATAGGTCGGCGCATTGTCGAGGAAGGACGACAGCCCGCCGGTCAGCCAGAAATAGGCGAGATCATTGGGCTGGCCGGTGGGTGACGTCACCAGCGCCACCAGCGGCGCCAGCGCGCCGTCATGGCCGGCGCGAAGGATGGCAATGACCGGCACGATGCAGATGAAGATGCCGGCAAACAGTTTTGCCACCTCCGCGATCGGGCCCCAGGTGAAGCCGTTGGCCTCGCGATGGCTCTTGAGGGAAACGACAAGCGACAGCCCGGCGAGCGCCAGGATGATGGCATCGCGCACCAGGTTCTGCAGTTCGAGGCCGACGCCGAGGATGGAGAAAGTCACGCCCGGCTTCCAGGCAGCTGAAAGCAGGATCGCGGCAATGACGCCGGCCAGCAACGGCAGATTGGCCAGGCCGCGAAGGCGCACCTTCGTATCCGGAGTCGGATCCTTGATCTTCGGCGCGCCGCCTTCACGGCGATGCAGCATGATGTCGATGGCCAGGAAGACAAGCAGCACCAGGCCGCCGGTAAACAGCGTCTCGCGCCAGAGGTTCGCCGACGTCCAGAAGAAGTCGACGCCGCGCAGGAAGCCGACGAACAATGGCGGGTCGCCCAAGGGCGTCAACGAGCCGCCGATGTTAGACACCAGGAAGATGAAGAAGATGACGACATGGGCGTTGAACTGCCGGTTGTCGTTGGCGCGCAGCATCGGCCGGATCAGGATCATCGAGGCGCCGGTGGTGCCGATCACCGAGGCCAGCATCGCCCCGACGAGCAGCAGCCCGGCATTGACCAGCGGCGTGCCATGGATGTTGCCGGCGACAAGGATGCCGCCCGAAATGGTGTAGAGCGCGAACAGCAGGATAATGAAGGACATGTATTCGGTGAGCAGCGTGTGCAGCACGGCTTCACCGGCTACCGGAACGCCGAATGCAACCATCAGCGGGATGACCGCCAGCGCTGCCCAGCCGGCGGCGATCTTGCCGTAATGATGCTCCCAGACATGGTGGAACAGCAGCGGTCCGGTGGCGATCGAGAGCAGCAGGCCGGCGAAAGGCAGCGCCCACCACAGCGACATGGCAGCATCGGGCAGGCCGCGGGTCTCGGCCGCGAAGGCCATTTGCGGAGACACAGCGGAAGCGAGTACACCTGCCGCGAAAGCCTTCCCCAACCGTGTGCAGCCCCCTCGATGCGTCACGATCCAGTCACTCCGAGATCGGGTCTTCGAGCTTCACCCCGGCATCGCGCATCCTCTTCAGCATCGCCTCGACCGAACCGTTTAGATCGATGCCGCGGCACGCGTCGAGCCGCACCGTCGTCTTGAAGCCTTGCTTGACCGCGTCGAGGGCCGAAAAGGCAACGCAGAAGTCGGTCGCCAGGCCAACCAGGGTCACACTGTCGATGCTGCGCTCCTTGAGGTAGCCGGCGAGCCCCGTCGGCGTCTTGTGGTCGTTCTCGAAGAAGGCGGAGTAGCTGTCGATATCAGGGCGAAATCCCTTGCGGATTACCAGCTCGGCCTTGGTCCAGGCGAGCCCCGAGTGAAAATCCGAGCCGAGGCTGCCCTGGATGCAATGGTCCGGCCACAGCGTCTGCGGCCCATAGGGCATTTCGATCGCGCTGAAGGGCTGCGCCCCCGGATGGCTGGAGGCAAAGCTCGAATGTCCGGCCGGGTGCCAGTCCTGCGTCAGCACGACATGCTCGGCATGCCGAATCAGATCGTTGACCAGCGGCACGATTTCGTCGCCGCCGGCAACCGCCAGTGCGCCGCCGGGGCAGAAGTCGTTTTGCAGGTCGATGACAACAAGCGCTTCGTCGGCCATGGCGCCTCTCCTCTTCTACGTCTCGAACGGGGGATCGAGTGAAATACGCCGCTGATGCGACCGGATGCTGAAACTTGACCGGATGGCCGCCTGCGTCAACCTCTGCAAGCGTAAGAAATGCTTGGCGGCCGGGTTCCCTTAAACTCCGGCTTTGACAATTTCCGCCAGCTTGATATCATTTGCATACGAATGAATTTGGCCTGATCAGACATTGGCGGGGTTCGGGAAGACCCCACCTTTTGAAGGTCCCAATGGGAAGGCCTATTTTTTTGGAAGGCAAAGCGTGATCCGTTACGCGAAACCCGCCACGCTCGACGAGGCGCTCGCTCTGCTGGGCGAGGGCGCCTGGCGCGTGCTTGCCGGCGGCACCGATTTCTATCCGGCGCAGGGCGCCAAACCGTTCCGCGACAATGTTCTCGATATTAACGGCCTGGTCTCGCTGCGCGGCATTGCCGAGACCGAAACCCATTGGGTTTTGGGCGCCCGCACCACCTGGACCGACCTTGTCCGCCATCCATTGCCGGCGGCTTTCGATGCGCTGAAGCAGGCCGCGCGCGAAGTGGGCTCCCTGCAGATCCAGAATGTCGCCTCGATCGCCGGCAATCTCTGCAATGCTTCGCCTGCCGCCGATGGCGTTCCGGGACTGCTGGTGCTGGACGCCGAGGTCGAGCTGCGCTCTGCAACCGCGACGCGTTATCTGCCGCTGCAGGAGTTCATTCTCGGCAACCGCCGCACCGCCCTGCGACCGGGCGAGCTGGTTACCGCCATCCGGGTGCCGAAGCCCAGGGCCACCGGCACGTCGGCCTTCGTCAAGCTCGGTGCGCGGCGCTACCTCGTCATCTCCATCGCCATGGTGGCGGCGCGCCTCGTTGCCGAGGATGGCGTAGTCATGGAAGCCGCTGTCGCGGTCGGGTCCTGCTCGGCCGTGGCCAAGCGGCTCGCCGCTGTCGAAGCCGTGCTGGTGGGCAAGCCTGTCGGCCCGGCACTCGCCGATGCGCTCCTGTCCGCGCCGATGGCCGAGCTCTCGCCGATTGCCGACGTGCGCGGCAGCGCCGAATACCGGCTCGACGCAGCGCGCGAGCTTGTCGCCCGCGCCGTGCTGGGGGCTTGCGGACTGACGAACGACAACAGCATGGTGGCGGCATGAGCCACTCCGAGATGATTGAAGCCCTGCCCGACCTCGTGCCGGGCGTCGGCCTCGATCGCGCCGAGATCGCCTTCGCCGTCAATGGCGCCGCCGTCTCGGTCAATGTGCCGCCGCTGCGCCGTCTGTCGCAGGTTTTGCGCGACGAATTGCAGCTGACGGGCACCAAGGTTGGCTGCGATGCCGGCGATTGCGGCGCCTGCACGGTGCTGGTCGACGGCGACGCCGTCTGCGCCTGCCTGATGCCGGCGGCCTCCGCAGCCGGGACGTCCGTAACGACCGTCGAAGGCCTCGCCAATGGCCGGCTCTCGGCTCTGCAGGCGTCCTTCCTGGCGCATGGCGCCGCGCAATGCGGCATCTGCACGCCGGCGCTGCTGGTCGCGGCAACGGCGCTGCTGGATGGCACGCCGAATCCGACCGAGACCGAGGTGCAGGATGCGCTGGGCGGCATCCTCTGCCGTTGCACCGGCTACAGAAAGATCATCGCGGCAGTGATGGATGCGGGACGGTTCGAGACGTCGACCGACGGCGCTGCCCCTCATCCGCCTGCCGGCACCCTCACCCCGTATAGTGACGGGGAGAAGGGAAGTGCTCCAGCGCCGACGCTCCCCTCTCCCCGTTCTTCACGGGGAGAGGGTAAGGGTGAGGGGCAGCGCCAACGTCATTCGTTGGAATTCAACTTTGAACGTAGAATGCCAACCACAGGGAATGCTGTAGGCGCCTCCCCGGTCCGGCTCGACGGCGTGCCAAAAGTCACCGGCGCTGAAAAATTCGGCGGCGATGCCTTTCCCGCCGATGCGCTGGCTGTGCTGGTGGTCCGCTCGCCGCATTATCATGCCGGCTTCGCCTTCGGCGACCTGGAGGGCTGGGTGAAGTCGCATCCCGGCATCGCCGGCGTCTTCACCGCCGCCGACATCCCGGGAAAAAACTGTTTCGGCGTCATCGGTCCGTTTGCCGACCAGCCGGCGCTGGCCGAAGGCTTTGCGCGGCTGCGCGGCGAGGCAGTGGCGCTGGTCGCCGGCGAGCGCGAGGCCATGCTCGATCTCGACCTCCAGGATTTCCCGGTCCGCTGGACCGAGCTGCCGCATTTTCTGCAGCCCGGCGACGCGCAGGCAGAAGGGGCTGCGCTCATCCACGCGAACCGCCCGGCCAATTTGTTGACCAAGGGCTTTGTCGAGCGCGGCGACCCCGAGACGGCGCTTGGCGAGGCTGCTTACACGGTGTCCGGTGCCATCGACACCTCCTATGTCGAGCACGCCTATATCGAGCCGGAAGCCGGCCATGCCTACATGGACGGCGACACGCTGGTCGTCGTCGCCTGCACCCAGGCCCCCTACATGGACCGTGACGAAACGGCAAAGGTGCTCGGTCTTGCCGTCGACAAGGTGCGCATCGTGCCGACCGCGACCGGCGGCGGCTTCGGCTCGAAGCTCGACGTGTCGCTGCAGCCGCTCATCGGGCTTGTGGCACTGAAGACCGGCCGGCCGGCGGCGCTTGCCTACACCCGCACCGAATCCATGATGTCGACCACCAAGCGACATCCGTCGGAGATGAAGGCGACCATCGGCGTAGATGCCGAGGGCCATGTCACCGGCATGGTCTTCACAGGCGATTTCAACACCGGCGCCTATGCCAGCTGGGGCCCGACCGTCGCCAACCGCGTGCCGGTGCATGCCTCCGGTCCCTATGCGACGCCGAACTACCGCGCCGAAGGCCGCGCCATCCACACCCACGGGCCGATCTCCGGCGCCTTCCGTGGCTTCGGCGTGCCGCAGGCGACGATCATGCAGGAGACGCTCTATGATGAGCTCGCCGGCAAGCTTGGCATGGACCGGCTCGATTTTCGGCTGAAGAACTGCCTTCGGAACGGATCCGAAACGGTTACCGGACAGCGACTGGAGTCGGGCGTCGGCATATTCGAGTGCCTCGACTCCTTGCGGCTGCATTGGGCTCGCGCGACGGCCGACGCAGATACATTCAACAATGCCAATACGAGCAAAAAGCGCGGCGTCGGCATCGCGTCCTGCTGGTATGGCTGCGGCAACACCTCGCTGCCCAATCCGTCGACCATAAGGGTCGGTATCTCGCCAGAGGGGGAGGTCATCCTGCATCAGGGCGCCGTCGATATCGGCCAGGGCTCCAACACCGTCATCGCCCAGATCTGCGCCGACGCACTCGGCCTGCCGCTGGAAAAATTCAAGCTGAAGAGCGCCGACACTGCGATCAGCCCCGACGCCGGCAAAACATCGGCATCGCGCCAGACTTTTGTCACCGGCAAGGCGGCCGAGAAGGCCGGCCGCGCCTTGCGCGAAAAAATCCTGCGCTTTGCCAATGTCTCGGAGAACGCTGCCCTGCAATTGGACGGCCCGGCGATCGTCATTCGTGAAGGCGAAGCCACTCGGCGCATCGATCTCGCCGCGCTCGATGTCGATGCGGACAGTTTCGTCTTTCGCGCCGAGGAGACCTACGATCCGCCGACGCTGCCGCTCGATGCCAAGGGCCAGGGCAAGCCTTACGCCGTCTATGGCTATGGCGCGCAGATCGCCGAACTCGAAGTCGATCTCAAGCTCGGCACGGTGAAGCTCTTGAAAATCACCGCCGCGCACGATGTCGGCAAGGCTATCAACCCGCTGCTGGTCGAAGGCCAGATCGAAGGTGGCATCGCGCAAGGCATCGGCATGGCGCTGATGGAGGAATACATCCCCGGTCGCACCGAGAATTTGCACGACTATCTCATCCCGACCATCGGCGATGTGCCTGAGATCGAGCACATATTGATCGAGGTTCCCGATCCGGAGGGACCGTTCGGCGCCAAGGGCCTGGGCGAGCATGTGCTGATCCCGACCGCACCCGCCATCCTCAACGCCATACGCCACGCCACCGGCGTTCTCATCACCAAGGTTCCGGCGACGCCGGCGCGCATCCGCGCCGCCATCCGCGAAAAAGATGGCATCCGCGACAAGGAGGCACGCCGATGAGCGAGCTTGCCGAACGCTTCGAAACCCACGATCCGGGCGAAAAGCTGGTGGCGGAAAAGATCCGCTGCGATGCCTGTCCGGTGATGTGCTACATCGCCGATGGCCGCACCGGCGCCTGCGACCGCTACGGCAATGTCGGTGGCCGCATCGTGCGTATGGACCCGCTGACCATCCTCGACCATGCGGCAGAGAGCGGCGCCGCGGTCGTGCCTTTCACTGCCGAGGGCGAGCAATGGGACGGCGAACTGGTCAACACCGGCCGCCGCTTCGTCACTGCAATCGGCGCCGGCACCACCTATCCCGACTACAAGCCGGCTCCCTTCATCGTCAGCCAGGAGGTCGAGGGGGTCGATCTGGTGACCGTGGTCACCGAAGGCATTTTTTCGTACTGCGGCGTCAAGGTGAAGATCGACACCGACCGCCATCTCGGTCCCGAAACGGCAATCGTGCGCGCGCAAGGCGAGCCGATCGGCCACGTCACGACAGGCGAATACGGCTCGCAGATGCTGTCGCTCGGCGGAGTGCATCATTTGACCGGTGGCTCCAAGGCCGAAGGCCGGGCAACCTGCGACGCGATGCTCAGTCTGTGCAATCGCAAGCCGGTCGAACTGACCATCGATGGCGGCGCCACCATCATCGTCGAAGCCGGCAAACCACCTGTCATCGACGGCAAGCAGGAACACCGTATGCGGGTCGGCTGCGGGTCGGCCACCATCGGCATGTTCGCCACGCAATGGCGCGGCCTTGTCGACGAGGTGGTGGTGGTCGACGACCATATCACCGGCGTCGTCTCCGAGCATCAGGCCGGCAAGGTGCTGGGCTGGCAGGATACCGGCATCAAGATCATCGGCCGCCGTTCGACGCCGGGCCGCTATTTCAAGGTTTCCGAGCCCGGCCTCGGCTGGGGCGGCACCTCGATTTCCGACCCGCTGTCGATCCTCGGCGAATGGAACGCCAAGAAGGGCGCCCGCCCCGGCCTGTCGCTGCTGATGGTGTCGACCACCGGCGAGCAGTTCGCCTATTACGAGCTCGACGACGAGTTGAAGCCGGTGGAAAAACCGTTCCCCGAGCGGCTGCAGAAATCGGTCGGCCTGATCGAGGACAATTGCGAGCCGGCGCTCTGCACCGTGCTGTTCATCGGCGGCGCCGGCGGTTCGCTGCGCGCCGGCGTCACCGAAAACCCGGTCAATCTCACCCGCTCGGTGCAGGGCTTGAATACCTATGTTACCGTTGGCGGCGCGCCGGTCTATGTCTGGCCGGGCGGCGGCATCACGCTGATGGTCGACGTCATGCGCGTGCCGGAAGGCGCCTTCGGCTATGTGCCGACGCCGGCGCTGGTGGCGCCGATCGAATTCACGCTACGCCGCGACGACTATGTCCGGCTGGGCGGCTACGAGGCCGAGATACGCAGCGTCGAGGATATCGTTGCCAGGGGCGGCGAATATCTCAACCCGCGTCGCGGCTCAGGCGCCGAGGCTCAAAACCCATGGCCGCCGCTGGCGCAGTTGCGCCGCGTCGGCTCGAACGGGGCCTCTTGATGCAAGGCCCGCAAGTCCACTGGCTGCAGGACGGCAAGCGGCTGCACCTCAACCACGGGCCGATCGACCTGATCGTCGAGGCCTTTGGTGAGGCGGCTGAGTGTCGTGCCGCCTACGATCAGGCGATCGAGCGCTTCCAGACGATCCTGATCGAGTTGGTCGAGGAGCTTCCCGAATTGCGGCTGCCGGCATTTTTCCTGGCGCCGCGCACCTTCGCCGGCCCGACCGCGCGGCGCATGGAAGCAGCCGTCATGCCGTTGGCGGAATGCTTCATCACGCCGATGGCCGCCGTCGCGGGATCGGTAGCCGACGAAATGCTCTCGGCATTGCTTGCCGGTCGCAAGCTCGACCGGGCCTATGTCAACAATGGCGGCGACAGCGCCCTCCATATCGGCAAGGGCCAGTCGATGAACCTGGCGATCGCCGGCACCGGCAACGGCATGGCCGACCGCCTCACCATTCGCTCGGCGGACGGCGTGCGCGGCGTCGCCACCAGCGGCTGGCGCGGCCGTTCGTTCTCGCTTGGCATTGCCGACGCCGTCACCGTGCTGGCGCACACCGGCGCCGAGGCCGATGCGGCCGCGACACTCATTGCCAACGCCGTCGACCTGCCCGGCAATCCCGCCATCAAGCGCATTCCCGCGCAGGACTTGGCGCCCGACAGCGACCTCGGTGCACGGCTGGTGACACAAGCCGTCGGCATGCTCGCGCGTGGCGATGTGGAGCGGGCGCTGGACAATGGCCTTGCCGTCGCCGAAGATTTTCGCCGGCGCGGCCTGATTGCCGCATCGGCGCTGTTTCTAGGTGGGGAAGCGCGCATCAGTGGTTCCATGGCGCTTGCCGCGCCCAACAAAAATCCAGGGAAGGAAGTTGCCCATGCCTGAGTTTCCGATCCGCAAGATCGCGGTTCTGACCGAAGAGATCTTTCACGATGGCGGGCCGGTCGCTGCTGCGCCGCGCCGCCGCGCCGCAGCCGTGGCCCTGGTGAAGAACCCGTTCGCCGGCCGCTACGTCGAAGAACTGCAGAGCGCCATGGACGATCTGAAGCCGCTCGGCCTGCTGCTCACCGACAAGCTCATTGCCGCATTGGGCGGCGACATCAAGCAGATCGACGCCTACGGCAAGGGCACCATCGTCGGTTCGTCAGGGGAGCTGGAGCACGGCGCGCTGTGGCACGTTCCTGGCGGTTACGCCATGCGCGAGCGGCTGGGCGACGCCAAGGCGATCGTGCCGTCGGCAACCAAGGTCGGCGCCTTCGGCTCGCGGCTCGACGTGCCGCTCGGCCACACCAACGCCGCCTATGTGCGTAGCCATTTCGACGCCATGGAGGTCGGTCTCAGCGACGGGCCGCGCGCCGACGAAATCCTGTTCTGCCTCGCCATGAGCTGCGGCCCCCGCGTGCACGACCGCATGGGCGGCCTGGCGGTCGGCGACATCAAGGCCTGGGACGGCTTGCGATGAGCGGCGGGGACAATCTTCTCAAGCTCGTCGAGGCCGAAGAGCCCGACGAACATGACTACCGCCTGCAGGAGCAGGTCGGCTTCATCCTGCGCAAGGCGCATCAGCGCCATGTCTCGATCTTTGCCGCCCAGATCAGCGACCTGACGCCGCCGCAATTTGCAGCACTCGCCAAACTGCACGATGTCGGCGAGACCTCGCAGAACCAGCTCGGCACGCTGATTGCCATGGACGCGGCGACGGTCAAGGGCGTCATCGACCGACTGAAAGCGCGCGGCCTGGTCGACCTGACCAAGCATGAGGTCGACAAAAGGCGCCTGCTGGTCAGTCTCACGCCCCGGGGACGCGAGGCGATCGAGCGGCTGATCCCGCTGGCCCGCGCCATCACCCAGGAAACGCTGGCGCCGCTGACCGCCAAGGAGGCCGCTACGTTTATGCGGCTGCTGGCGAAACTCGCCTAGGCGCGCAGTCTCGTGCCTTCTGGATCGAAGAACGGCATCGGCGCCACCACCGCGCGTGTCCGCTTGCCGTCAATGTCGATGCTGAGTTCGGTGCCGATGGCGGTGAACGGCAGCCGCAGATGCGCGGTCGCCAGCACCTTGCCCAGCGAATAGCCGTGATCGCTGTAGGTGACGACGCCGGCATCCTCGCCGTCGGCGAAAACCCTGGCATCCGTCGCGGCCGGCTTGTCACCGTCGAGAATCAGCCCGGTCCAGCGTTCGTCGAGCCCCTTGCCGCGAATTGTGAGCAATGCCTCGCGGCCGATGAACTCGCCCTTGTCGAACTTGATCCAGCGATCGAGCCCGACATGGAAGGGCGTACGGCTCTCGTCCATGTCGATGCCATGCGCCGGATAGGCCTTTTCCAGCCCGAGCGTGAACATGGCCAGCACGCCGTATGGCTTCAGGCCGAAATCGCTACCGGTCCGCATCAGCGCGTCCCAGACGGAAGTGGCCTCGTCCGCCGGCACGAACAGTTCGAAGCCGAGCTCGCCGGTCACCCCGGTGCGTGAGATCAGGACTTTGGTCTCGCCGACGCGCCCTGAAGTGAACGCCCAGCGTTTCAACTCATCGAGATCGGCATCCGAAACCAGTGCTTTCAGCAGCTCGCGTGAACGCGGCCCCTGTATCGTCGGAAAGGCGACGGCCGCCGTGATGTCGGTGACATAGGCCTTTCGCGCTTCAGCATGATGCTGCAGCCAGGGCAGCATCTTCAGCCGGTTGACCGAACCGGTCACCAGCATGAAATGCTCCGATCCCAGCCGGAACACGGTGAGGTCGTCCATGATGCCGCCATCGTCGCGGCAGACGGTGGAATAGCGCACCTGGCCGGGGCTCATCGCGGCCGCATCGTTGACGATGATGTGGTTGACCAGCGCCTCCGCTTCCGGCCCCTTGATGTCCATCTTGCCCATGGTGCTGAGATCCTGCACGCCGACATTCTTGCGCGTGTTCAGATGCTCGTCGGCGATGCCGGAATAAGTTTTGGCCGAGACGAAGTCGCCGCCGACCCGGCCCATCGTGGCGCCGAGGCCAACGATGCTGGTGTAGAAAGGGGAGCGCCGCTCAACCAAGAAACTTCTCCGTCATCTCATGAAAACGGCAGCGCCTGATGGCGCTGCCGAGGTAGGAGCGGTGAAGGGGTTAACTTCCGTAGACGTCGAACGAGAAGTATTTGTCGTTGATTTCCTTGTACTTGCCGTTGGCACGCAGGGCGTCGATGGCGGCATTGAACTTGTCGGCCAGTTCCTTGTTGCCCTTTTGCAGGGCGATGCCGACGCCGGGTCCATGAATGGCCGGATCGGCGGTCAGCGTGCCGAGCAATTTGCAGCAGGCGCCATCGGGCTTCTTCAGCCATTCGGTCAGGATGATCGAGCCGTCCATCATCGCGTCGAGCCGGCCATTGGCCATGTCGGTGCGGGCGTCGTCGCCGGTCGGATACGCTTTCACGGTCGAGCCGGAGTATTTCTGCTCGGCGAAATTCTGGTGGATGGTTGCGCTCTGCACGCCCAGCACCTTGCCCTTCAGATCGTCCGGCGATGTGCCGGCGATGGTCGAATCCTTCGGCACGGCGATGGCCGGCGGCGTCTGGTAATATTTGTGGGTGAACTCGACCTTCTCGGCCCGTTCCGGCGTGATGGTGATGTTGATGATGGCGTCGAACTTGCCAGCCTGCAGCGCCGGGATCGAGCCATCGAAATCCTGCACGGAGAATTCGCACTCGGCCTTCATTTCGGCGCACAGTGCCTTGCCGAGGTCGATGTCGAAGCCGCCCAGCGTGCCGTCCGAATTGGCGTAGTTGAAGGGCGGATAGGCGCCCTCGGTGCCGATCCTGAGTTTCTCGGCGGAGGCAGCACCGGTCCCAAGCAGCAGGGCGGCGGAAGCGGCAAGCACGAAACGACCGAAAAGACGCATGTTCCTGATCTCCGTTGACTAAGCAATTCCAGGGAAGGTGTTGGCGGTTTCCCGTCCGGAATTG
The DNA here is from genome assembly GCF_040321145.1 of Mesorhizobium sp. M0514. Taxonomy (NCBI): domain Bacteria; kingdom Pseudomonadati; phylum Pseudomonadota; class Alphaproteobacteria; order Hyphomicrobiales; family Phyllobacteriaceae; genus Mesorhizobium; species Mesorhizobium sp. M0514. The sequence goes on along the minus strand of NZ_JAMYQZ010000044.1, from coordinate 35,308 downwards.
CGCGAAAACAAGGATAGAAGTCTATGGTGTTTTGCAGGCCCCACGGAGACGGAAACGACATGCTCTGCGGCGATCACGGCGCGGCAAGCCGTCCTTCCCCAGGAATCTTACTGTGATCTAAATTACAGACCGATCATGGACATCGGCGCATGCTCAGCCGGACATAAGCGGTCATGGGAGGGACCTGGGGATGGACCAGCAGGAATTCGTGCAGGAAGCCGCGCAACGGCGCATCGACGACGACATCGCCAAGCGCATCAGGGTTCACCAAGCAAACATCGAGCGGCTCGAAACCGCAAGGGAAAGCGCCGGCAATCTCGAGGCGGCCGTCGCCAACCGGCCGCTGGTGATGCTGGCGCAGGGCGATTCCTGGTTCGACTATCCGCTCACCGGTAACGGCTTTCCGTTCGTCGACACCGACGTGATCGCGCAGCTGCGACGCATCGGCTCGATGCCGCCGACCATCCTCAACCTTGCCCATCATGGCGATGCGGCGACCGACGAGATGTCGCTGCCCAAGCAGCAGCGCATGATCGCCGCCCTGCGCAACAAGGCCAACTGGCTGGACGGCAAGCCCGATGCCATCCTGTTCTCTGCCGGTGGCAACGACATTGCCGGCGACCAGTTCTGCATCTTCCTCGACTTCAATGACGGCCACGCCCCCGGGCTGAACAAGAACCGCTTCACCAAGGCGCTCGGCATGGTCGAGGCCTGCTATCTCGATTTGTTCGCGCTGCGCGACCGCGTCGCGCCAGGCGTGCCGATCTTTGGCCATTGCTATGATTTTCCGATCCCGAACGGAGCGCATCCGTCCTGTGTCGGCCCGTGGCTGAAACCGTCGCTCGATTTCTGCAACTGGACGGTCGCCAAGGGCACGGTCATCGTTCACGACGCGCTGGCGGCGTTCCGCGATGTGGTGAAGCGCCTGGCCGACGATCCCAACAACAATTTCCATCTGGTCGACACGCAGGGAACGTTGAAGGTGGCCGACTGGGCCAACGAACTGCATCCCGATCCCGCCGGCTTCAAGAAGATCGCGCAGAAATTCGCCGATGCGCTGAAGGCCAAGCTGCAGACCTGACGCGGCTCGGGCCTGTCGGCTGTCAGGTTCCGAACAGCTCTTTGGCTTGCTCATCGGTGTAGTAACCAAGCCTGATGTCTTCGGCGACCAGTTTCGGGTCGCGCTCACGCGGATCGCCATAGCCGCCACCCCCGGGCGTGCCGACGCGCACGCGGTCGCCGGCCTTGAGCGCGATGTCCTGCTCCTTGGATAGATGCGGCGGCACATGTGCCTCGCCGTCGCGGAACACGGTCACCGTGTTCACCGCGCCGTCCTTGCCGCCGAGCGCGCCTTGCGGGCCGAAACGGCCATGGTCCATGACGAAGGACGCGCGCGCTTCGCCTCGCAAGATCTCGACCTCATAGGCGAGGCCGAAGCCGCCGCGCTGCTTGCCGGCGCCGCCCGAGCCTTCGCGCAAGGCATAGTGGCGGTAGAGCACAGGAAACGCCTGCTCCATGATCTCGACCGGCGGTGATTTGGAAATGCCGATGGTCGAGCAGCCATTGGTCAGCCCGTCATGGCCTGAATTGCCGCCATAGCCGCCGCCGGAGATCTGATACATCACATAGTCGCGGCCGCGCGCCGGATCGTTGCCGCCCAGCGCGAAATTGCCGCTGGAGCCGGCGGGCGCGGCCGTCACCTTGTCCGGCAGCGCCTGCACCATCGCCGCGAACACCGCCTCGGCGATGCGCTGCGAGACTTCAGCCGCGCAGCCCGAGACCGGCCGCGGGTATTTGGCGTCGAGGAAGGTGCCTTCCGGCCGCTTGACGATCAGGGGCTGGAAGGCGCCGGCGCTGATCGGCACATCAGGAAAAATATGGCGCATGGCGAGATAGACCGACGACAATGTCGTCGCCAGCACGCTGTTCATCGGCCCCGCGCATGGTTTTGACGAGCCGGTAAAATCGAAGGTCAGCGTGTCGCCCTGCTTCTCGACGGCGAGCGCGATGGTCAGCGGTTCGTTGACCACGCCGTCCGAGTCGACAAAGGCCTTCGAACTGTATGTGCCGTCGGGAATGGCGGAGATGTTGGCGCGCATCTGCTCGGCGGCGCGGCGACGCAGTTCGGCGATCGCCCCGACGACAGTTTCGTCGCCGTAACGATCGAGGATTCCATTGAGCCGGTCCTGACCGATCAGCAGTGCTGCGGCCTGCGCTCTTATATCGCCGATGCGCTGGTCGGCGACGCGGATGTTGGAGCAGATGATGGCGTAGATTTCCGTGTCCAGCACGCCCTTCTTGAACAGCTTGACCGGCGGCAGCCGCAGGCCTTCCTGCTCGACGGCTGTGGCGGAAGCGGAGAAGCCGCCCGGCACCGAGCCACCGATATCGGGCCAGTGGCCGGTATTCGATAGCCAGCAAAATATCTTGCCGTCGCGGTAGACCGGCATGGCGAAGCGCACGTCCATCAGATGCGTGCCGCCGAGATAGGGATCGTTGACGATGTAGATGTCGCCGGGTTCCGGCGGCAGGCAGCGGCCGTTGGCGATCATCTCGATCACCGTCCTGGTCGAATACTGCATGACGCCGACGAACACCGGCAGGCCCTGGCTGCCTTGTGCGATCAACGAGCCGTCGACGGCGGAGTAGATGCCGTCGGAGCGGTCATTTGCTTCGGCGATGACAGGCGAGAAGGCAGCGCGGGAGAAAGTAAGATCCATCTCGTCGCAGACCTGCTGCAAGGCTGCCTGCAGGACCGAAAGCGTGATGGCGTCGAGCTTTTGCATCTCAGGCCTCGCCGATATCGATGATGATGTTGCCGTCGGCGTCCGATCTTGCGCGGTCGCCGGGTTCGAGCACGGTGGTGGCGTCCATCTGTTCGAGGATCGCCGGCCCTTCGATGACGGCATCGGGCGGCAACTTTTCGCGTGCGTATATCGGCGTATCGTGCCAGCGCCCTGCGTACCAGACAGGCCTTGTTTCGCGCAGCGCCTCGTCTAGCGTCTTTGTACGTCCGGCCGGGTCGATCAGCCGTGACAGGTCGATCGCCGGCCGCACGCCCGTCACCGACGTGTTGAGGTTGACCAGATTGGCGCGGATCTCCGGCAACTCGACCTTGAAGCGGGCGAAATAGGCTTTTTCGAACAGCGCCTGCAACTCTTGCCTTGTCACCGATGAAGACGGCAGCGCCACGTTGATGATGTGGGTTTGGCCGACGAACTGCATGTCGGCAGAGTGCGTGACGCGGATCGTTTCCGGCTTCACCGCTTCCTTGCCGATCAGTTCCTCGCCTTCCCCGCGGTGACGTTCCAGCACCTCGCGAAGCCTGGCTTCATCGAGCACGGCGACCGGCTGGTTGATGGTGTTGACGAAGTCATGGCGCAGATCGGCCACGACGCAGCCGAGCGCATTGGTGATGCCCGGACGCGCCGGCACCAGCACACGGGGCAGGCCGAGTTCGCGCGCCAGGGCGGAGGCATGCAGCGGCCCGGCGCCACCGAAGGCGAACAGCGCGAAATCGCGCGGATCATGGCCGCGCGACACCGAGACCATGCGGATGGCGCCGGCCATTTTCATGTTGCCGAGCCGCAGGATTGCACCCGCCGCCTCGACGCCGGAGAGGCCGGTGGCCTTGCCTATTCTGTCTTCGAAGATCCCGGTGACCCGCTCGACGGTGACCGGATTTTCGACCGCCAGCAGTTTTTTCGGCGCCAGCCGTCCCAGCACCAGATTGGCATCGGTGATGGTCGGCTCCAAGCCGCCGCGGCCGTAGCAGATCGGACCGGGATTGGCGCCGGCACTTTCCGGGCCGATCTGGATCAGGCCGGCCGCATCAACGCGCGCGATCGAGCCGCCGCCGGCGCCGACCGTATGCACCGCCACCATCGGCACATGGATCGGCATCGCATATTCGATCTCGATCTCGTTGGAGACCGCCGGCTCGGCGTTGCGGATCAGCGCCACATCGGTCGAGGTGCCGCCCATGTCGTAGGTGACGAGGTTTTCAAAGCCGGCGCGCTTGCCCGTATAGGCGGCCGCGATGACACCCGAAGCCGGGCCTGACATCACGGTCTTGGCCGACTCGCGCGTGACGAAGCGGGCCGAGATCATGCCGCCATTGCCGTTCATGATCAGGAAGTCGCGGGCATAGCCCTTGGCAGCCAATTCCTTGCGCAGCCGCTCGACATAACGCTCGAGGATCGGCTGCACCGAGGCGTTCACCGCGGCGGTCACCCCGCGCTCGAATTCGCGGGCTTCCGACAGCAGCGCATGGCCAGTCGTGATGTAGCCGTTCGGCCAAAGCTCGGCGGCGATTTCGGCGGCGCGCCGCTCATGTCCAGGGTTGGCGTAGGAATGCAGGAAATGGATGACGAGGGACTCGCAGCCGGCCCCGATCAGCGTCTTCACGGCGTCGCGCATCTCGGCCTCGTCGAGCGGCGTGCGCACCGCGCCGGATGCTTCGACGCGCTCCGACACTTCGAGCCTGAGATCGCGCGGGATGATCGGAACGAAGCTTCCGGTCATGCCGTAGGGCTGCGGCCGTGTGCGGCGGCCAAGCTCGATCACGTCGCGAAAACCGCGCGTGGTGATCATGCCGGTTTTCGCCAGCCTGCGTTCCAGCACCGCATTGGTGGTGGTGGTCGTGCCATGCACGATGAGGTCGATGCCGTCTATGGCAAAGCCTGTGGCGCCCAGCGCTGAAACCACGCCGAACGCCTGATTGTCGACCGTCGTCGGCGTCTTGGCGATATGCACCTTTCCGCCATCTTTGCCGTCGATCAAAATGAGGTCGGTGAAGGTTCCGCCGACATCGATGCCGGCAACGACGTCGCCCGCGGAATCCGGCTGCTTCACCGAAAAATTCTCTTTCATTGTCGAAACCCGAAATGCCAGGACTATGAATATGCCGCAGTTTGGAATGCTGTTTTAGCGTGGTATCTTGACACAAATATCGTTTGTATACTAATAAATTTGGGACACAAGAGCTTACTGCTTTGGAGTGTGTGAACGGCGCGCCGGGACCTGAAGGGTCTGGGCGCGCAGGAAACGGTTTGGCGCCCGCGTAGTGGCTTGGGCAAGACAGAGTTGGATTGATGAACACCACATCCGCACTCAACACCGCCGGCGCCCGTCCGCTGCAGTTCCCGATTCCGGCCAATGTCTATGCCGAAACCGTCGTCTCGGTGAAGCATTACACCGACCGCCTGTTCTCGTTCCGCATCACCCGCCCGCAGTCGTTGCGCTTCCGCTCCGGCGAGTTCGTCATGATCGGTCTGCCCAATGCCGAAAAGCCGGTGTACCGCGCCTATTCGGTCGCCAGCCCGGCCTGGGACGAGGAGCTGGAATTCTTCTCGATCAAGGTGCCGGATGGTCCGCTGACCTCCGAACTGCAGAAGATCCAGGTCGGCGACACCGTCATCATGCGCCAGAAGTCGACCGGCACGCTGGTTGTCGACGCGCTGACCCCGGCAAAGCGCCTGTTCATGATCTCGACCGGCACCGGCATTGCGCCCTTCGCCAGCCTTCTGCGCGACCCCGATACCTACGAAAAATTCGATCAGGTCATCCTGACCCACACCTGCCGCGACAATGCCGAACTGACCTATGGCCAGGAACTGGTGGCCGCGCTCGAGAACGATCCCCTGATCGGCGAACTGACCGGCGGCCGCGTCACCCTCTACAATTCGACGACCCGCGAAGAATCGGCGCGCATGGGCCGCATCACGGCGCTGATCGGCTCGGGCAAGTTCTACGCCGACCTCGGCATCGAGAAGCTCAATCCGGAGACGGACCGCATCATGATCTGCGGCTCGATGCATATGCTGAAGGACGTCAAGGAAATGGCCGAAAGCCTCGGCTTCCATGAGGGCTCGCTCAGCCATCCCTCGACCTTCGTCGTCGAGCGCGCTTTCGTCGGCTGACATCAGCAGGCGCCTCGGCGCCAGCTTCTCGATTGGAATTTTGACCATGCGGTCAAAATTCAGCTGCTTTCGCCGCCTTTTTCTGCTATGACCGCTTGAAGGACTCGTGAAGCGATGCTTCACGAGCTATCTTCGGTGTGCGTCGCCTAAAGCCGCCATGCGGTCCGGGAGCAACGACACGCACCACGACGTAAAATCGTCGAGCGAAAGGGCAGGAGATGAGCAGCACAATCCGCGAAGCCGATCTCGGCGGGTCCAAGGTCACGCCGCTGCCGGCGCGTGCCGCAGCCAACACGCCCGTTCCGCAATCGCATGGCATCGCCCGCAACACCGGCATGCGGCTCGATCTCGGCTTCATGGAATCGGTGCGCTCGGTCAATCGCTCGGCGCTGGAGCGCCGCGTCGCCAGCCTGACCAAGCGTCGTTCGATCAAGGCCGACAACCAGGCCGCCTGGCTGCTGCGCGCCGTCTCCTGCATGGATTTGACGACGCTGAATTCCAACGACACCGAAGAGCGCGTCCGCCGCCTGTGCGCCAAGGCGATCAACCCGTTCCGCCGCGACATCGTCGAGGGGCTTGGCATCGAGGGCGAAAAAATCCGGCCGGCAGCGGTCTGCGTCTATCATCCCTTCGTCGCGACGGCTGTTGATGCCGTGCGCGGCACCGGCATCCATGTCGCCGCCGTTTCCACCGCTTTCCCGCACGGCCTTGCGCCGCTGTCGACCCGCCTGCAGGAGATCGAGGCTTCGGTGCGCGACGGCGCCGACGAGATCGACGTCGTCATCCCGCGCGGCCTCGTCTTCGGCGCCAAATGGCAGGAGCTCTACAACGAGATCGTCTCGATGCGCGAAGCCTGCGGCGATGCGCATTTGAAGGTCATTCTCGGCACTGGCGACCTCGCCACGCTGCGCAATGTCATGCTAGCCTCGATGGTGGCGATGATGGCCGGCGCCGATTTCATCAAGACCTCGACCGGCAAGGAAAGCGTCAACGCCACGCTGCCCGTCGGCCTTGCCATGGTGCGCGCCATCCGAGCCTATTTCGAGGAGACCGGCTTTCTCATCGGCTTCAAGCCGGCCGGCGGCATCTCTACAGCCAAGGCTTCGCTCGACTGGCTGGTGCTGATGAAGGAGGAGCTCGGCCGGCCATGGCTGGAGCCAGACCTGTTCCGCTTCGGCGCCTCGAGCCTGCTGACCGATATCGAGCGCCAGCTCGAGCACCATCTGACCGGGCATTATTCGGCCAATCACCGCCACGCAATGGCGTGAGGCGGAGAAGGCCTTGAACGTCGAGTTCCTTCGCGCCTCCCTCTGTCCTGCCGGACATCTCCCCCACTTGGGGGGAGATTGGCTAACGTCGGCGATTTCGCCAATTGTCGACGTTTCAGAGCCGACAGGCGCGAAGGCTAATCTCCCTCCTTGTGGGGGAGATGTCCGGCAGGACAGAGGGGGGCGCCACAGAGCGCCTGCCAAGACGATTATCTGGAGCGCGTCATGAACATTCTCGAACGCTATCACGCCATGGAATACGGCCCGGCGCCGGAAGCCCGCACCGAGGCCGATGCCTGGCTTGCCGGACGCGATTTCGGCAAGGCGCTGTTCATCGACGGCGGCTGGAAGGCAGCAGGCGGCGGCAAGACCTTCGAGACCAGCGAACCCTCATCCGGCAAGCTGCTGGCCAAGATCTCCGATGCCGGCGCCGCCGATATCGACGCAGCCGTCGCCGCAGCCACCAAGGCCTTACCGAAATGGTCGGCATCCTCGGGCTACCAGCGCGCAAAAATGCTTTACGCCATTGGCCGCGCGATGCAGCGTCATCAGCGCCTGTTCGCAGTGCTTGAGTCAATCGACAATGGCAAGCCGATCCGCGAAAGCCGCGACATCGACGTGCCGCTGGCCATCCGCCATTTCATCCATCACGCCGGCTGGGCGCAGGCTCTAGACAAGGATTTCCCCGGCCACAAGGGCGTCGGTGTCGTCGGCCAGATCATCCCATGGAATTTCCCGCTGCTGATGTTGGCCTGGAAGATCGCGCCGGCGCTCGCCGCCGGCTGCACGGTGGTGCTGAAGCCGGCCGAGTTCACGCCGCTCACGGCCATCCTGTTCGCCGAGATCTGCGAGCGCGCCGGCGTGCCGAAGGGAGTCGTCAACATCGTCCAGGGTGGACCTGAAGCGGGCGTCGCCATCGTCAACCATCCCGGCGTCCAGAAGATCGCCTTCACCGGCTCCTCGGAAGTCGGCAAGATCATCAGGAAAGCCACGGCCGGATCGGGCAAGAAACTGTCTCTGGAACTCGGCGGCAAGTCGGCCTTCATCGTCTTCGAGGACGCCGATCTCGACAGCGCCGTCGAAGGACTGGTCGACGGCATCTGGTTCAACCAGGGCCAGGTCTGCTGCGCCGGGTCACGGCTTCTGGTGCAGGAAGGCATTGCCGATGCCTTGATCGCCAAGGTCAAGGTCAGGATGAGCCGGCTTCGCGTCGGCAGCCCGCTCGACAAGAACACCGATATCGGCCCGCTGGTCGACGCCACCCAGCTCGACCGCGTCAAGGGCCTGGTCGCAGAAGGCGCCAGACAGGGCGCCGTCTGCTGGCAGCCCGACGCGGTGCTGCCGTCTTCCGGCTACTACCATCTGCCGACACTCGCCACCGGTGTTTCGCCGGCAAATATATTGGCGCAAGAAGAAGTTTTCGGCCCGGTTCTGGCCACCATGACCTTCCGCAACACCGAGGAAGCGATCGAACTCGCCAACAACACGCGCTATGGGCTGGGCGCCTCGGTGTGGAGCGAAAACATCAACCTCGCGCTGCATGTCGCGCCGCAGCTGAAGGCCGGCGTCGTCTGGATCAACGGCACCAACATGTTCGACGCCGCCTGCGGCTTCGGCGGCTATCGCGAAAGCGGCTTTGGCCGCGAGGGCGGGCGCGAGGGCATGTTCGAGTATCTCTCGGCAAAGCTGCCGCTCGGCCCGGTGATCAAGCCGACGGCGTCTTCGGCGCAGCCCGTCGAGCAATCGGATGGCGGCGCCATCGATCGTACCGCAAAGCTGTTCATCGGCGGCAAGCAGGTGCGGCCCGACGGCAATTATTCGCTGGCGATAGCCACTGCCAAGGGCAAGCTCGCCGGCGAAGTCGGTCTCGGCAGCCGCAAGGACATCCGCGACGCCGTTGCCGCCGCCCGCGCCTGCAAGGCCTGGACGGAAGCGACCGCCTACAACCGTTCCCAGGTGCTCTTTTATCTCGCCGAAAACCTGTCCGGCCGCACCGGCGAGTTCGCCGCCCGCCTCACCGAACTGACCGGCGCCAACGCCAAGGCCGCGCGGGAGGAAGTAGAACAGTCCATCGAGCGGCTCTTCCTCTATGCCGGCCTTGCCGACAAGTTCGAGGGCAGGGTGCATCAGCCACCGGCCCGCGCCGTCACGCTGGCGCTGCACGAGCCGGTCGGCGTCGTCGGCATCGTCGCCCCGGACAGCGCGCCGCTGCTCGGCTTCATCTCCCTGACCGCACCTGCGCTTGCCATGGGCAATACCGTGGTGGCCGTGCCGTCGGAAAAATACCCGCTGCTCGCCACCGATCTCTACCAGGTGATCGAATATTCCGACGTTCCGGCCGGCGCCATCAACATCGTCACCGGCCGCACGGCGGAGCTTGCCGGCGTGCTGGCCAAGCATGACGATGTCGACGGGCTCTGGCTGTTCGCCGACGCCGACACTTGCGCCAAGGCGGAGGCCGATTCCGTCGGCAATCTCAAGCGCGTCTGGACCGGCAACGGCCGCAGCCTCGACTGGGCCTCCGACGAGGCCGCCGGCGATGCCCTGTTGCGCCGCGCCGTCGAAGTGAAGAACGTCTGGGTGCCATACGGCGACTAATGCCGCCTGAAACGTGACTCGTTGTCCGGTTGTCATACATGTTGTTGCATCAGAGCAAGCGATGTGTATTACATCGGCCGTCGCGAAGGTGATCGCGTTCGGGCTTGACGCTTGGACATGTGTTCTTTAACCAGAAAAAACATTTGTTATTTAAGGACTGATGGATTGTGCAGGCCGCATAGTCGCGCCTGTCTGGCACGGGACGCCCCAGTCAGCCGGCAGTAAATCGGGCCGAGCAGTGGCCAAAGAGGGCGAGGAGAAACGCATGGCGGATCTAGCAGGCAAGGTCGTTGTCGTCACCGCGGCGGCACAAGGCATCGGCAGAGCGAGCGCATTGGCCTTCGCCAAGGCAGGTGCCATCGTGCACGCCACCGACATCAACGAGGCGCTGCTGGCCGAACTCGCCAAGACCTCCGGCATCAAGACCCGCAAGCTCGACGTTCTCAACGACGATGCGGTGGCATCCGGCTTCGCCGAAATCGGCCGCGTCGACGTGCTGTTCAACTGCGCCGGCTTCGTCCATTCCGGGTCTATCCTCGAGATGAAGGACGCCGATCTCGATTTCGCCTTCAACCTCAATGTCCGCGCCATGATCCGCACCATTCGGGCCGTACTGCCCGGCATGCTGGAGCGCGGCGATGGCTCGATCATCAACATGTCGTCCGTCGCCGGCGCCGGTAAGGGTGTGCCCAACCGTTTCGCCTACGGCGTCACCAAGGCGGCCGTGATCGGCCTGACCAAGGCGGTCGCGGCCGACTATGTCGCCAAGGGCATTCGCTGCAACGCCATCTGCCCCGGCACAGTCGAAAGCCCGTCGCTGCAGGACCGCATGCATGCGCAGGGCGATTACGAGGCGGCCCGCGCGGCCTTCATTGCCCGCCAGCCGATGGGCCGTCTCGGCACGCCCGAGGAAATCGCCGACCTTGCGGTTTATCTGGCCGGCGCCACGTACACCTCAGGGCAGGCCTATAATATCGACGGCGGCTGGTCGATCTGAGCAATAGCCTCGATCCGCAGGTCCAGGCTCGAACAGTTCTAAAGTCCGGCTTGCCCCAGGTCGGGTCCGATAGCCAGAGTCCGCCCAGTCATCGCTTGGCGGAGCGAGTTTTGAAAACGGCCTTGGGCCACAATTTGGAGAGCAAGATGAAACTGCTGCGCTATGGCGAGATAGGGAACGAACGCCCCGGCCTGCTCGATGCGGATGGCACGATCCGCGATCTTTCAGGTCATGTCGCCGACATTGCCGGCAACGCGCTCGATCCGGCGTCGATCGAGACATTGTCCAGGCTCGATCCGAAGTCGCTGCCGGCGGTTTCCGGCAAGCCGCGCCTCGGCGCCTGCGTCGCCGGCACGGGCAAGTTCATCTGCATCGGCCTGAATTATTCCGACCATGCCGCCGAAACCGGCGCCACCGTGCCGCCGGAGCCGATCATCTTCATGAAGGCGAGCTCGGCCATTGTCGGCCCCGACGATGATGTGCTGATCCCGCGCGGCTCGGAAAAGACCGACTGGGAGGTTGAACTCGCCGTGGTCATCGGCAGAAAAGCCAAATATGTCAGCGAGGCCGATGCGCTGGATTATGTCGCCGGCTATGCCGTCGCCCATGACGTGTCCGAGCGCGCCTTCCAGGCCGAGCGCCAGGGCCAGTGGACCAAGGGCAAGAGCTGCGACACGTTTGGTCCGACCGGCCCGTGGCTTGTCACCAAGGACGAGGTTGCCGATCCGCAGAACCTCAAAATGTGGCTGACGGTCAACGGCAAGACGATGCAGAACGGCTCGACCAGGACCATGGTCTACGGCGTCGCCTATCTCGTTTCCTATCTCAGCCAGTTCATGTCGCTGCATCCTGGCGACATCATCTCCACCGGCACCCCGCCCGGCGTCGGTCTCGGCATGAAGCCGCCGGTGTTCCTGAAGCCCGGCGATGTGGTGGAACTGGGCATCGAGGGGCTCGGCCAGCAGAAGCAGACCCTCAAGGCGGATGCCTAGCCGCCTCTTCCCTTAGAGCGTTTCACCGTTTGCCGGCGAAACGGTCTATCTCTTTGTTTGCCCGGCGGCTGGCGCCTCTTGTCAGCGCCAGCCCAGAGCCGGCGCGACGTGCTTCAGGATCGCCTCGATCACGTGGGCGTTGTACTCGACGCCGAGCTGGTTGGGGACGGTCAGAAGCAGCGTGTCGGCCTCGGCGATCGCTTCATCCTCTTTCAGCTGCTTGACCAGCACATCGGGCTCGGCGGCATAGGAGCGGCCGAAGACGGCAAGCTTCTCAGGCTCGATATAGCCGAAATGATCTTCGCTGCTGCCGCCGCCGAAATAAGCGCGGTCGCGGTCGTTCACCAGCGCAAAGATGCTGCGGCTGACCGACACGCGCGGCTCGCGTGTATGGCCGGCCGCCTTCCACGCCGCGCGATAGGCGCGGATCTGTTCGGCCTGCTGGATGTGGAGCGGCTGGCCGCCCTCATCGAACTTCAGCGTCGAACTTTGCAGGTTCATGCCGAGCTTGCCCGCCCATTCGGCGGTCGCGTTGGTAGCGGCGCCCCACCAGATCCGGTCGCGCAGGCCGGCCGAGAATGGCTCGAGCCGCAGCATTCCCGGAGGATTGGGGAACATCGGCCGCGGATTGGGTTGCGCGAAACCTTCGCCGCGCAGCACATTCAGGAAAACCTCGGCATGATTGCGCGCCATGTCGGCATCGCTTTTGCCGTCCTGCGGCACGTAGCCGAAGTAGCGCCAGCCGTCGATCACCTGCTCCGGCGAACCGCGGCTGATGCCAAGCTGCAGCCGGCCACCGGCGATCAGGTCGGCAGCACCCGCATCCTCGGCCATATACAGCGGATTCTCATAGCGCATGTCGATGACGGCGGTGCCGATCTCGATGCGGCTGGTGCGGGCGCCGACCGCGGCCAGAAGCGGAAACGGCGAAGCGAGCTGGCGGGCAAAATGATGGACGCGGAAATAGGCGCCGTCCGCGCCCAGCTCCTCGGCGGCGACGGCCAGGTCGATCGACTGCAGCAGCGCGTCGGACGCCGAGCGCGTCTGCGATTGCAACGAGGGCGACCAATGGCCGAAGGAAAGAAAGCCGATCTTCTTCATGCGCGTATCCTGTTCTTTGATTGCAGTTGCCTACTTCGTCGCCCACGCGATTGGGTTCAATCGACACTGACACAACGCAGTGTCAATGCCGCCGGCCCTTGACGGTTTCGCGACGATACCCATCGGTGCGCAAAGGACCAAGGCCATGGTCCCCGGCGATGCCCTGCGCGACCGCGTCAGCATCTGCCGCGGCGCTTTTGGGGCCAAATGAACCAACCAAAGGCGATGTACCGCAAACTCCATTCGCTTCAGAGCCCGGTTTTGAAATCTTCTCGCTCATTTAATTCTACAAAATCGGTAGGCTTAATGCGGATAGTGCGTTTGCGAGAAGGAGCCTCGGATGTCAAAAAAGCTGGTGGTGGGGTTGTCCGGCAACCTGACCCGTCCGTCCAAGACGAAGGCATTCGTCAGCCACATCGCCGGTGAGGTGGCGAGCCGGGCCGGCTCGGCTTTGAGCGTTTTCGACATCGAGGATCTCGGCCCGTCCTTTGCGCCTGCAAGACAGCTTGGCGATCTCGATCCGGCGGCGCGCGGTATTATCGAGCAGCTGCTCGGCGCCGACGTGCTGGTGGTCGGCTCCCCGACCTTCAAGGGCAGCTACACCGGGCTGTTCAAGCACTTCTTCGACCTGCTCGACCCGTCGTCACTGCGCGGCAAGCCGATCATCCTGGCGGCAACAGGCGGCGGCGAGCGTCATTCGCTTGTCGTCGAACACCAGTTGCGGCCGTTGTTCGGCTTCTTCGAGGCGCAGACCCTGCCGACCGCGATCTACGCCTCGGACAAGGACTTTGCAGATGGCGTGCTGGTGTCAGAGGCAGTCAAGGCGCGAGCCCGGCAGGCGGTCGCCGAGGCATGCCGGGTGGCCGGCGTGCCCTACAGCGTCGTCCTTGCCGCCTGAAACCACGATCCGCGACGCAATATTCCATCCCGCATAGACCAGAAGGACGCCTGCAATGACTCGAGCCAGCAAGTCCGATAGCAGGCCGCGGCAGATCAAGCTAGGCGCTTTCCTGCCCGGCGGCGGGCAGCATATCGCCGCCTGGCGTCATCCCGATGCGCCGGCCGACGGCGCCACCAATTTCGAGTTCCACAAGCAGCTGGCGCTGACCGCCGAGCGCGGCCTGTTCGACGCCTATTTCCTGGCCGACAACCTGACCGTCGGCCTCGGCGCCCGCGAGGGCGGCAACGCCAAGATCGCCGGCTTCGAGCCGGTGACGCTGTTTGCGGCGCTGGCGCCGCTGACGACGCATCTCGGCTTCATCGCAACGGCGTCCACCACCTATGAGGAGCCTTACACGCTGGCGCGCAAATTCGCTTCGCTCGACCTGTTGTCGAACGGCCGCGCCGGCTGGAACGTGGTGACCTCGGCCGGCGACGAAACGGCACGCAATTTCAACCGCGACGTCCAGCCCAGCCATGCCGAGCGCTATGCCAGGGCGCATGAGCATGTCGAGACGGTCAAGGCGCTGTGGGACAGCTGGGAGGATGACGCCTTCATCCGCGACAAGCAGTCGGGCCGTTTCTACGACAAGGACAGATTGCACGACATCGACCACAAGGGCGAGCATTTCAGCGTCAAGGGTCCGCTCAACGTGCCGCGCCCGGTGCAAGGACATCCGGTTGTCGTACAAGCGGGGCAGTCGGAAGACGGCCGTGGGCTTGCCGCGCACTCGGCCGAGGTCATCTTCACGGCCCATCAGAAGCTCGAGACGGCGCAGGAATTCTACCGCGACATCAAGGCGCGCGTGGCTGAAGTCGGCCGCGATCCCGACCAGGTGCTGATCATGCCGGGCGTCGCGCCCTTCGTCGGCCGCACCGAGGACGAGGCCCGCGCCAAATACCAACAGCTCAACGACCTTATCCTGCCCGAGGACGGTGTTGCGCTCCTCAACGGTCTTGCCGGCCAGACGCTCGACATCAGGGGCTATCCGCTCGACGGCCCGTTGCCGCCGAGCAAGGAAACCGAAGGCATGAAGAGCCGCCAGGCGCTGATCCGGCAGATTGCCGACGAGCACAATTTCAGCATCCGCCAGCTTTACCAATGGGTAGCGACGGCGCGCGGCCACTACACCATCGTCGGCAGCGTCAGGCAGGTCGCCGATCAGCTGGAGGAATGGTTCACCAGCGACGCGGCCGACGGCTTCAACATCCTGCCGCCCTGGCTGCCCGGCGCGCTCGACGATTTCGTCGACCTGGTCATTCCCGAGCTGCAGCGGCGCGGCCTGTTCCGCACGGCTTACGAAGGCCGCACGCTGCGCGAGAATCTCGGCCTCAGGCGCCCGGAAAATCCATGGACCGTCGCCCGCTCGACCGTCCTTGCCGCCGAATGACCTTGGCATCGAAGGGGTGAAGCAATGACGTTGCAGCACATCGATCGGCAAATCACGGTTCGCCGCGGTGGTGGCGAAACCGGGCTCGGCACCGACTTCCTGAACCTCGGTAGCAAGGCGGCTTTTCGCTTCCTGAAGCGCTACGGCGTGCTTGCCGGCTTCCTGGCGCTCTGGCAGGTGGCGAGCAGCGTCGGATGGGTCAACGCGGCGGTGCTGCCGCCGATCGACATGATCGTCGAAGCGCTCTGGAAGGGGCTTGCCGGCGGCAGCCTGCTCGGCGACATCGCCATCAGCCTGCAGCGCGCCGGCATCGCCTTTGCCGCAGCCGTCGCCGTCGCCATTCCGCTCGGCCTGTTCATGGGCCAGGTGCGCCCGGTCGAAACCGCGCTCGATCCGATCCTGCAGGTGTTCCGGCAGACCTCTGCACTGGCGCTCTACCCGGTGTTCATCCTGCTCTTGGGACTTGGCGAGACCTCGAAGATCTTCGTCATCTTCTGGGCGACGCTGTTTCCGCTGCTGCTCAACACCACCAGCGGCGTCAAGGAAGTCGATCCCAAGCTGCTTGAAATGGCGCGCGTCTATGGTGCGAGCCGGCTCACCGTGTTTCGCCGCGTCGTACTGCCGGGCGCCGTGCCGTCGATCTTCGTCGGCTTGCGGCTGAGCGCCACCACGGCGCTGCTGCTGCTGATCGCGTCCGAGATGATCGGTGCCAACAAGGGCATCGGCTTCCAGGTGATGAACGCGCAGTACAATTTCCAGATCCCGCTGATGTTTGCGGCAATCGTCATCCTCGCCGGGCTTGGCCTGATCGCCAATCAGGCATTGGTCACCCTGCAGCGGCGGCTCTGTCGCTGGAGCAATCCTGTCAACTGAGCAGTCCGCCCCTCACCGTTTACCTCACAAGGACCCGATCATGAAAATCACCCGCCGTTCGCTGCTTGCCGGCGCGCCGCTTGCCGCCGGCCTCATCGCCGCCGGCCTGCCGCGCCTGGCCTTTGCGCAAGCCGCAGCCGTCAAGTTCCGCTACCTCGCCAGCCGTGGCAGCATCTCCCCGCATGAGCTGGCCGACGAGCTCGGCTACTTCAAAGGGCTCGGCGTCGAGCTGGAGAATGTCGGCTATTCCTCGGGTGGACCGGAATCGCTGTTTGCGCTGTCTTCCGGCAGCGTCGACATCGGCTCGGCCGCCACCGCGGCGGTGATCAACTCGATGTCGGGCGGCAACGACTTCGTCGCGGCGTATCCGAGCAACGGCATCAACAAGGATGTGAAGAGCGTCTTCTACGTGCTGGAAGACAGCCCGATCAAATCGATCGCCGACATTGCCGGCAAGACCATCTCGGTCAACACGCTCGGCGCTCATCTCGACTATACGGTGCGTGAGGCCCTGCACAGCGTCGGCCTGCCGCCGACCGCCGCCAACCTCATTGTCGTGCCCGGCCCGCAGCTTGAGCAGACGCTGCGCTCGCGCCAAGTCGACATTGCCGGCCTCGGCTACTGGCAGGCGACCTTTGCCGGCGCGCTGGTCGCCAATGGCGGCGTGCGCGGCGTGTTCGACGACACGCAGGTGCTCGGCGAACTCGCCGGCGGCTTCGTCGTGCTCAGGCGCGACTTCATTGCCGCCAACCCGGATGCGGCGCGCAACTTCGTCGAACAGTCGGCGCGCGCCTCGGACTGGTCGCGCCAGAACCCGGACGAAGCCCGCAAGGTGCTGGCCACTATCCTCGACAAGCGCGGTGAAAACGGCGATCTCGCCCGCTACTGGACCGGCTTTGGTCTGCGCGAAGGTGCGCAGGCGACCGACCGCGACATCGACTTCTGGGTCGCCGTGCTGGAGCGCGACGGCCGTCTGGCCAAGGGCAAGCTGAAAGCCGCCGACATTCTGTACCGGCCCGGCGAAACCAAGATCAACTGAGCTCTGAAATAGCTGAGAGATGAGATGACCGGTTCCAACCGCGGCGGGGAGGTCTCGATCCGCGACCTGTCCAAATCCTTCAGCCTCGGCGGGCGCCAGCTTGCCGTGCTGCGGACGCTCAACCTCGACATTCGTTCGGGGGAATGCCTGGTCATTGTCGGCGCCAGCGGCTCCGGCAAGACCACGCTGCTGCGTATTCTGGCCGGGCTGGAGGCGGCCGACAGCGGCGGTGTCGCGATCGACGGCCAGCCGGTGCATGGCGTCGGCGCCGAGCGTGCCGTGATCTTCCAGGAGCCGCGGCTGCTGCCGTGGCTGAGCGTGCTCGGCAATGTCGCGTTCGGCCTCGAAGTGCGCGGTGTTCCCAAGAGGCAGGCCGAGGAACGCGCCCGCTTCTACGTCGCCCTGGTCGGCCTTGCCGAATTCGCGGATGCTTTTCCGAGCCAGCTTTCCGGCGGCATGGCGCAGCGCGTCGGCATCGCCCGGGCGCTCACCGTGCAGCCCGAAATCCTTCTGCTCGACGAGCCGCTCGGGGCGCTGGACGCCATGACCAAGATCGGCATGCAGGAGGAACTGGCGCGCATCTGGAGCGAAGAGAACGTCACCATGGTGATGGTCACCCACGATCTGGAGGAGGCGATCTATCTGGCTGACCGCGTGCTGATCCTGCCCAAGGAGAAAGGCGGCGCGGCGCGGTTGATCGACATCGACCTGCCACGCCCGCGCGAGCGCAGCGAGAGCCGCTTCGTGCGCTATCGCGAAGAACTGCTGCGCGAAT
The DNA here is from genome assembly GCF_040321145.1 of Mesorhizobium sp. M0514. NCBI lineage: Bacteria > Pseudomonadati > Pseudomonadota > Alphaproteobacteria > Hyphomicrobiales > Phyllobacteriaceae > Mesorhizobium > Mesorhizobium sp. M0514. Next base: position 17,414 of record NZ_JAMYQZ010000044.1, on the reverse strand, counting down.
TCGGCCTGCACTGATCGGGGCAGGCGCGAACCGTAGGCTGACACTCGCTCTCGCGATTACTGCTTGGTGAACGTGCCCGTATAGGTGCGGTCGGCAAGCCCATAGGTGACGGCCAGCGTTCCGTCCGCCTGAATGACCGCGCTGACGTCCGCGCCATTGGGAAGGCGCCGCAGTTTCAGCGTGTTGCCGAAAATCTTGCCTTCGCCATCTGCCACGCCCGGTTTGTTGTCGCCGACATTGCCCCAGGCATAGGTGGCGGTGACATTGCCGCCGCGCGTAATCGTCAGCACGGCGAGCTTGCCGTCATACATCCCGTCCAGCTGTCCGCCCCATATGCCGGAAAACGCGACATATTTGGCCGGGACGCCTTCGCCCGGGGGCATGACCCGCACGGATGGATCGAGGACCGCCGCACCATCCGGAGCAGAGATCGCGGCAGGCGCCATGGGCTGAGGTGCGGGCGCTGGCGGCGGCGATGATGGTTCAGGCGCCGACTGGCAGGCGACAAGCATGAATGCCGCGAAACCGAGCGTCGGAAAGAGACTGTTTGGTGGAGCCAATCGGGATCGAACCGACGACCTCTTGAATGCCATTCATAGGGCCTTTCTTTCGTTCTGTTTCCGTGCGTTGCAGCCAGTGTCCGGGAAGTTATTAGTTTCAACGCAAATCAGCTACGGTGCTTCCGTGAGTGTCGCCGGGTTGTCTATTTTATGGTGCCCTGGCGGTGCCCCGACCCTCCAAGCGGTGCCACAGTATGTCCGAAGGCGCCAAATCAGTCAAAATCACAAAGCGCGTGGTGGGCGCTACGAAGCCGAACGGCACGGACTTCTGTATTCGACAGCGAGCGGATCGGGTTTGGCCTTCGCGTTCGCGCCACCGGCGGCATTTCGTGTTATCTTGCGCTACCGAGCCTGGTCCGGGCGATCTGCGTGACAATTGCCAAGGTTGGCAAGGTGACGGCCACTCACGCGCTCGACGTGACGACTTAGCAGGCGTAGGTCTATGGGAGCCTTGGAGAGCGGTGGCTGGTAAGCCAGGCAGGTAAAGGGACCATCCAACCCGCCGCTCGTTCGTCTATGCTGGCTCATTCCAGCTACTCCAGACCGATTGCCCCCAGCTCAAGCTGGCGGGCTTTTTCGTGCGGCCCAAGAACATCCTTGGAGCGAGGATGTTCAGTCGCACCCGGACGTTCTTCATCGGTCGCCCGTGCTTTTCGCCCTTATTATTTTCTCTGCCGCCGGCGCCACTGTCTGTTGTCGGTGGCGAGGCCGCTATCACCTTCTGAGCGGGCTAGCGAGGGAGTGCCTTCGACGGTGAAGACGATTCCGGCCTCTTCAAACGCTTTGCGGACTGCCGCGATATCGTGAGGACGCGATTTCCTGAATCCGTTCTCGAGACCGCTGATCGCCATTCCGCTAAGGTCGACCTTTGCGGCAAGTCGCACACGCGACCAGTTCAGCAAGGCTCGTGCTGCTAACAGCTAGAATTTCATCGCGACGCCGACGCGGAAGTCGTGCGTCTGAACCGTGTGTTCGAGTGTGCACCCGCCACCGCAATATTCGAGCGATTTCTTGCCAAAGAAGGAGAAATCATACTCTCCGCGCAAAAACACGTTGTGGGTGAGTGCGACGTCTAAACCTGCTCCAACGATGCCGCCTACCAAGGTGGCATCGCGCTCCGCGTCACCACCTGGATAGAACGTCTTCAACTTTGCGGCGGTTACCCCCGCCGTGACGAACGGCATGTACGCTCCCATGTCCATTCCGACTCGACCCTTTACAGAGCCAAACAACCCGGTGGAAGCGTCGAGGACGCCTGGGCCAGGAATGTCGTTGAAGGTGTTCTTCTTGAAGCGATACCCAAGCTCGCCTTCGACGCCGTAGACAATCTTGCCCGACTGGAAGTTATAGCCCGCAAAGCCGCCGATTGTTGCCGAGCCGGGGCTGTGGGTAGCTCCGGCGCCAATGTTCGGCTCATGGATCTTGTAGTGCTCCAGCGTTCCCGCGCCGAAGATACCAGCGTAAGGTCCTTGCCAGGTCCATTCAGGGGTGTCCACAGGAGCAGTAATGGTGTCGGCGGCGATTGCCGGCGCGGTCACCGAAAGCGCGATAAGTGAAGCGAAAAGAAAGGCTTTCATCGGAATCCCCAGCAGAATGTCAGGCAACTAGTAGAATATGCCTGCAACTTTGTATGTAGCTAGGAAGCCACACCTGTCGGCAAAGTGTGCCCGCAGTGGAATCCGTCGACGTGAAACACTGCGGTGCCCCGGAACTAATCACAGTAACAGCGTTAAGCCAGCCGCGATGCTAAATGCATGGAAACATTGCAGACTGTTTGGTGGAGCCAATCGGGATCGAACCGACGACCTCTTGAATGCCATTCAAGCGCTCTCCCAACTGAGCTATGGCCCCACTCCGGCAGTCAGCCGTCGCCGTTGCCGGCGAGAGGTCCGGCGCGGGTTTCAGGACCGCGCCGTTTAGTGCAGGCGGCTTCTAACCCCGCCTTCCCTGAAGATCAAGCCTTCGAGGGCCGCTTTTTCGTCATAGCCCGTGAACGCCGCTAAATGCATGCGTTCGAAGCGTTCTTAGACTTCGTCGTCGTCGTCGCCGACGCCGATCATGTCGGCGACATCGTCGTCTTCTTCCTCTTCGTCCGCAAGGAAAGTATCGTCCTCATCGTCGCCTAGATCGACATCGTCCTCGTCGTCGCCCAGGTCGGGAAGCTCGTCGCCGGCCTTGACGTCTTCGTCGGCCTCTTCAAGCGAGACGACTTCAACGCCTTCTTCTTCCTCGGCGTCCACTTCCTTCTCGGCCACTTCCTCTTCCTCTTCGAGGGCGGCGATCTTGCCGTCCTCGAAATAGGAACGAGGATACGTCTTGCCCGTATAGGGCGAGACGATAGGGTCCTTGTTCAGGTCGTAGAATTTTCGGCCCGTTTCAGGGTCGACACGCTTTGTGCCAAGTTCGTTTTTTGCCACGTCAAGCCTCGTCAGTAAAAGAGTGGTCCCCTTAACCACAGTTTACCGCGCTGTCAAAGCGAAAAGCCGGCGTCACAAAACCAAGCACTGAAAGGCCTCGCGCCAAGCGGCGCCCATGGGGATGACCATTTCCCCCCGCCGTGATACGAGACCGCCGCAACAAATGAAAAGCGCCGGTGCGCCGGCATTCCGTCCAGGGAAATTCCATGTCTCACGCCGCCGCTGCCAAGCCGGCCACCGCCCGCAAATCATCTGCCCTTTCCGGCACCGCGCGGGTGCCGGGCGACAAGTCGATTTCGCACCGTTCCATGATGTTCGGCGGGCTCGCGTCCGGCGAAACCCGCGTCACCGGCCTGCTCGAAGGCGAGGATGTGATGCGCACGGCTGCCGCCATGAAGGCGATGGGCGCGCATATCGAGAAGCGCGGCGCCGAGTGGGTGATCCGCGGCACCGGCAATGGCGCGCTGCTGCAGCCGGAAGGCCCGCTCGATTTCGGCAATGCCGGCACCGGCTCCCGCCTCACAATGGGCCTTGTCGGCACTTACGACATGGAAACCACCTTCATCGGCGACGCATCGCTGTCGGGACGGCCGATGGGCCGCGTGCTCGAACCCTTGCGCCAGATGGGCGTGCAGGTGCTGAAGGCGACGCCGGGCGACCGCATGCCGATCACGCTGCATGGGCCGAAACACGCCGCACCCATTACCTACCGCGTGCCGATGGCCTCGGCGCAGGTGAAGTCGGCCGTGCTGCTGGCAGGCCTAAACACGCCCGGCATCACCACCGTGATCGAGCCGGTGATGACGCGCGATCATACCGAAAAGATGCTTAGGGGATTTGGCGCCAATCTCTCGGTCGAGACCGACGAGCGCGGCGTGCGCCACATCTTCATCGAGGGCCAGGGCAAATTGACGGGGCAGACCATCGCCGTGCCCGGCGACCCCTCCTCGGCCGGCTTCCCGCTGGTCGCGGCCCTGATCGTGCCGGGTTCGGACATCCTCATCGAGAACGTGCTGATGAACCCGACCCGCACAGGCCTGCTTTTGACACTGCAGGAAATGGGCGGCCAGATCGACATCTTGAACCCGCGCAATGCCGGCGGCGAGGATGTCGCCGATCTGCGCGTGCGCTACTCCGAGCTCAAGGGCGTCACCGTGCCGCCCGAGCGGGCGCCGTCGATGATCGACGAATATCCGGTGCTGGCAGTTGCCGCGAGCTTCGCCGAGGGCGAGACGTTGATGCAGGGGCTGGAAGAGCTGCGGGTGAAGGAATCCGACCGACTGGCAGCGGTTGCCAATGGGCTGAAGCTCAACGGCGTCGACTGCACCGAAGGCGAAGCTTCGCTCGCGGTGCGCGGAAAGCCCGGCGGCAAGGGGCTGGGCGGCCATCCCAACGGCCAGGACACGACGGTGCAGACGCATCTCGACCATCGTATCGCCATGAGCTTCCTGGTGATGGGGCTGGCAACGGAAAAGCCGGTGACCATCGACGACGCCGCCATGATCGCGACGAGTTTCCCGGAGTTCATGGGTCTGATGACGGGGCTCGGTGCGGAGATCGGGTAGGTTGATGCTAAGCGCAAAGCAAGCAGAGATGTCGGCGGGACAGCGCCCCCCTCTGTCCTGCCGGACATCTCCCCCTCAAGGGGGGAGATCGGCCGTCACAGCGGCTTTCGCCAGTTTTCGAAATTGCAGGAAAGAGTGGGGCGCAGAAGCTTCTGATCTCCCCCCTGGAGGGGGAGATGTCCGGCAGGACAGAGGGGGGCGCGAAGGATCGCGGCGTCTGTCTTTCGTGTTGGCCCGCCAATGACCTTCACCATAGCCATCGACGGACCCGCCGGCGCCGGCAAAGGCACGCTGGCCCGACGTCTGGCCGACCACTACCGCCTCAACCTGCTCGACACCGGCCTCACCTACCGCGCCGTCGCCTATGCGTTGATCCGGCACGCGCTGCCACTCGACAATGTCTCAGCAGCCGAAACCGCCGCACGCCAGGTCGATCTGGCAAAGCTCGACCGTGCGGTGCTGTCGGCGCATGCGGTTGGCGAGGCGGCCTCGAAGGTCGCGATTTACCCTACCGTCCGGCGCATCCTGGTCGAAAAGCAGCGCGATTTCGCCAGGACACCGCCAGGCGCGGTGCTCGACGGGCGCGACATCGGCACGGTCGTGTGCCCTGACGCCGACATAAAGCTCTATGTGACGGCGAGCGCCGAAGTGCGGGCGCAGCGCCGGCTGGCCGAGATCGAAAGCATCGGCGGCACCGCCGATTTCGCCGAAATCCTTGCCGATATTGTGCGCCGCGACGAGCGCGACATGGGCCGCGCCGACTCGCCGCTGAAGCCGGCGGCGGACGCGCACTTGCTTGATACCTCCGAAATGGCTATAGAGGCCGCGTTTCTAGCGGCCAAAGCGATCATCGACGACGCCCTGGCCAAGAGAGACAAAGCCTGATCCAGGGTTTTCCCGCTCCACCGATTGCCGGAAGCGAAGAAAATACCCATATCGGGCACGAACCAGCCTGCCAGCATTCTTCATGCGCCGGAATTGCCGCTTAGGCGGCCCAGGGCTTTTGTAGCCCGGAACGCCGGCAGGCCAACGCAACGCTAACCCACGGCGCCCGTCCCGCTTCAGATGCGGGGCACTCCAGGAGAAAATATGTCAGCTGCAAATCCCACTCGCGACGATTTCGCGAGCCTGCTCGAAGAATCATTTACCACCGGTCACTCCGGCGAAGGTCAGGTCGTCAAGGGCACGATCCTGGCGATCGAAAAAGACATGGCCATCATCGATGTCGGCCTCAAGGTCGAAGGCCGCGTGCCGCTGAAGGAATTCGGCGTCAAGGGCAAGGACTCGACGCTCAAGGTCGGCGACACGGTCGAGGTCATGGTCGAGCGCATCGAAAACGCGCTGGGCGAAGCCGTCCTGTCGCGCGACAAGGCCCGCCGCGAAGAGAGCTGGGTCAAGCTCGAAGAGAAGTTCACCAAGGGTGAGCGCGTCGAAGGCGTCATCTTCAACCAGGTCAAGGGCGGCTTCACCGTCGACCTCGACGGCGCCGTGGCGTTCCTGCCGCGCAGCCAGGTCGATATCCGCCCGATCCGCGACGTCTCCCCGCTGATGCACAACCCGCAGCCCTTCGAGATCCTCAAGATGGATCGCCGCCGCGGCAACATCGTTGTGTCGCGCCGCACCGTGCTCGAGGAAAGCCGCGCCGAACAGCGTTCGGAAATCGTGCAGAACCTCGAAGAAGGCCAGGTTGTCGAAGGCGTCGTCAAGAACATCACCGATTACGGTGCGTTCGTCGACCTCGGCGGCATCGACGGCCTGCTGCATGTCACCGACATGGCATGGCGCCGCGTCAACCATCCGACCGAAATCCTCAACATCGGTCAGACGGTCAAGGTGCAGATCATCCGCATCAACCAGGAAACCCACCGTATCTCGCTCGGCATGAAGCAGCTCGAGAGCGATCCGTGGTCCGAGATCGGCACCAAGTTCCCGATCGGCAAGAAGATCAAGGGTACCGTCACCAACATCACCGACTACGGCGCGTTCGTCGAGCTGGAGCCGGGCATCGAAGGCCTCATCCACGTTTCGGAAATGTCGTGGACCAAGAAGAACGTGCATCCCGGCAAGATCCTGTCGACGACGCAGGAAGTCGACGTTGTCGTGCTCGAGGTCGATCCGGCTAAGCGCCGCATCTCGCTCGGCCTCAAGCAGACGCTGGAAAACCCGTGGCAGGCTTTCGCCGCGAGCCATCCGGTCGGCAGCCAGGTCGAGGGCGAGGTCAAGAACAAGACCGAGTTCGGCCTGTTCATCGGCCTCGAAGGTGACGTGGACGGCATGGTGCACCTTTCCGACCTCGACTGGACCCGTCCGGGCGAGCAGGTCATCGAAGAGTACAATCGCGGCGACATGGTCAAGGCGCAGGTGCTCGACGTCGACATCGACAAGGAGCGCATCTCGCTCGGCATCAAGCAACTGGCCAAGGATACGGTCGGCGAAGCCGCGACTTCAGGCGAACTGCGCAAGAACGCGGTGGTCACCTGCGAAGTCACCGGCATCAAGGATGGCGGTCTGGAAGTGCGGCTGGTCGACAGCGGCATCGAGACCTTCATCAAGCGCAACGACCTCAGCCGTGACCGTGACGAGCAGCGCCCCGAGCGCTTCTCGGTCGGCCAGAAGCTGGACGCCCGCGTCATCGCCTTCGACAAGAAGACCCGCAAGCTGCAGGTCTCGATCAAGGCGCTGGAAATCGCCGAAGAGAAGGAAGCCGTCGCACAGTACGGCTCGACCGACTCCGGCGCTTCGCTGGGCGACATCCTTGGCGCCGCGCTGAAGAAGCAGGGAAGCTAAGCCGCTTGGCGCGCAGCGCGTAAGTCGCTTCGCGCAAGCTAGGCCTCGGCTGCGCCTCGCGCGCAGCCTGAACAAGAAAACCCGCGGGCCGCAAGGCTCGCGGGTTTTTCATGCTCGGCTGCGCGATTGGCACAAGACTAAGACCGTGCAACCCCTTCAATTCCGCACGCGCGGTTGTAGGCTCGGCCGTCGTTGCAGACGTAAACACGGAAGGCCGGCCCTTCGGGCAACGGAGAAGCATGCGGGATGAAGGTCGTCGAACTCTATCGCTATCCGGTCAAGAGCCTGCGCGGCCATGCCGTGCCGAGCGCCGACATCGAGACAATGGGCATGGAAGGCGACCGCCGCTGGATGGTCGTCGACAAGGATGGGCAGTTCCTCACCATTCGCCAGACACCCGATATGACGACGATCGACGTCGAGCATCGCGGAACGGGCGTCCTGTTGAAACATGACAGGCATGGCTCGCACTTCGTCGAGGCACCGGCTCCCGGCACCGCGCTCCGGCAAGTCAAGATCTGGAAGGATATGGTTGCCGCGCGGCCGGGCGATCCGGCCGCCGGCGCCTATCTCTCGGCTATTGTTGGCCGGCCCGTCGATCTCGTCTATTTCGACGATCCGCGAAGCCGGCCGGTCGATGCGGAATTCGGCCAGCCTGGCGATTACGTCGGCTTTGCCGACGGTTTTCCGCTGCTGATCGCCACGACGGGCTCGCTGAACCATCTGAACAGCCATCTTGCCAGGCCTATCGAGATGGCGCGGTTCCGGCCAAACATCGTCGTCGACGCAGAAGGCGCATGGCTTGAAGACAGCTGGAAGACGATCCGCATCGGCACGGTGGAGTTGCGGATCGCAAAGCCCTGCTCGCGCTGCGTCATCACCACCCGAGATCCGTTGAGCGGCGAGCAGCCGGACCCGCGCGAGCCGTTGCAGACGCTTGGCAAACTCCACCGCTCCGCCAAGGGCGGCATCATCTTCGGCCAGAATGCCATTCCCAACAACGCCGGCGCGATCGCCATCGGCGACGCAGTCGAGGTCGTGCAAGTGGGGGTCTCGAACCTGACGTAATCGCAGGCCTTCTAATGCCGTGGAGGCGTCGGCGGTCGCCATGATTGGATGGCCAACCTCCGCTGTAGATCAGGCGAGGTCGGCAAAGGCCGCCATCGGAAGCCAAACCAAATGAGCCGCTCTGGGCGGCGGAACTTCAGGCGCGGCCGTAGAGCGGCACCAGCGTGCCGTTCATCGCCAGATTGGCCGGTGATGCCAGATAGGCGATTGCCTCGGCGGCGGCTTCGAGGCTGACCCATTTGCCGAAATCGGCGTCTGGCATGTCGGCGCGGTTGGCCGGCGTATCGAGCGTCGAGGGCGCCACCGCGTTGACCAGTATGCCTTTGTGCTTCAGCTCTTCCGCCATCGCCACGGTCATCGCTGCCACTGCCGCTTTGCTGGCGGCATAGGCGACCATGCCGGCGCCTCGGCGCGGATCGAGCCCAGCACGCGCCGTGACATTGACGATGCGGCCTGCAGTGGCCGAGCCCAGCATGGAGCGCACCGCAGCGCGGCAGCACAGAAAGGCGGTGCGGGCGTTGGTGTCCATCAATTCGGCAAAGGATGCGGATTCGATCTTCTCGACCGGGGCTGCGGCAAAGCCGCCGGCCAGATGGATGGAGGCCCACAATTCGGGGACGCTGTCATAGAAGGCATCGACCTTGGCAGGATCGGCGAGATCGACATTGTGCGCCAGCCGGACGCGATCATGGGCCGCGAAGGGGAAATGCGAGGGGGCCGACGCGTGGGCATTGGGCACATGGCAGATCGCGCCGTCCGCCAGCAATTTGCCGACGACCGCGGCACCCAGCGCCCCGGTGCCACCGGTCACCACGATATGCTTGCCCTGAACTGTTTCCGTCATCCTGGACGCTCCTGTCGTTTCTTATGATTATGCCGCTTGTCGTGCCGCGCCGACGCAGAGCGTCGCGCCTTTTGCACGATCACTCAACCGACATCTCGACATGGCAGTTGTTGCGTCTTTGCATCGCTCGAAGCCGCCGACCGCCCCTTCCGACCCCCCGCGCATGGACATCCGGCGCAGGGCCAGGCGTCAGTCGATGGTGATTTCGATGACGTGCGGCAGTCTGGTTGCGCGTGCGCGCTTGAGCGCATCGGCGAGACCGGCAGTACCGGCAAGCCGCTCGGCTGATATACCATAGGCCTCGGCCAGCTTGCAGAAATCCGGCGGCGCCGGGGACACGCCGACCGGCTCGACGCCGACATCGAGCATCGACGTTTCGATCTCGCGATAGCCTCTGTTGTTCCAGACGACGAAGATGACCGGTGCGGGTGCATCGAGCGCCGCGCCCAGCTCCGGCAAGGTGAACTGAAAGCCGCCGTCGCCGGTGAGGCAAACCACCGGCACGCCGGGCATGGCGAGCGCTGCGCCGATCGCCGCCGGCGGCCCGTAGCCGAGCGCGCCGAAACCGGTGGCGGCGTTGAACCAGCCGCCTGGCCGGTCATGGTCGTAATAGAGATTGGCGGCGTAGATCGGCTGCGTGGAATCGCCGACGATGATGGCGCCCGGCAGTGCGTCGCGGATGGTTTCCACCGCACGCACCTGCGCGGCATAGGCCGGGCTGAGCTCGGCAAAGGCCGCCTTTCTCGACGCGGCTGCGCGGCTCTCGCCGTCCTTCGCTGCGGCATGATCAGGGTGGAGCGCGCCTAGCAGTGCACCAAGCGCCTCCGCGCAATCGGCCTGGATGCCGACGCTCACCGGGCGGCGGGCGAGCTGGTCGGCGCCGATATCGATGCGGATCAAATTGGCGGGCAGCACGAAGCCGCCGTCGCTGTAACCGTCATAGTCGGTCGGGCCGAATTCGGTGCCGGCGGCGATGACCAGATCGGCGTCTGCCATCAGCGCACGCACCGCCTTCAGGCTGGGGCTGGCCGGCACGCAAAGCGGATGCGCGTGCAGCAGACCGCGCGCATTGGCGGTCTGGACGACAGGCGCGCCGAGCCGCTCGGCCAGACGCTGCAGTGGCTGTTCGGCGCGCTTGGCACCGCCACCGGCAAGGATCAGCGGCCGGCGCGCGGCTGCGATCAGTCTGGCGGCCTCGGCAACGGCCGAGCCGTCCGGCGCCGGCGCCGCCGCATTGGTGAGCGAAGCAGCGATGCCATCGGCCGGTTTGACCATGACGTCGGTCGGGATCTCGATATGGACGGGGCCCGGCCGCGACGACGAAAACAGCTCAAAGGCCCGCGCCAGAGCGCCCGGCAATTCGCTGGCCTCGGTGACACGCTGCGAAAACAGCGCCACCTTCTCCATCATGCCGCGCTGGTCCGGCAGTTCGTGCAGGAAGCCCAGCCCCTTGCCCAGCGTCGGCATCGCGTTGACGCCCGAAATCACCAGCACCGGCACCGAATCGGCGCGCGCCTGGCCCATTGCGGTGATGGTGTTGGTCAGCCCCGGTCCGGTGATGACAAAAGCGACGCCCGGCCGGCCGCTGGCGCGGGCATAGCCGTCGGCCATGAAGCCGGCGCCCTGTTCGTGACGCGGCGTGACATGGCGTATCTTTGAACGCGCCAGCCCGCGGTAAAGCTCGACAGTGTGGACGCCAGGAATGCCGAAAACGGTGTTGACGCCATGCGCTTCGAGCAGCGTGATCAGCGCTTCGCCGATGGTGGTCATAGCTTCTCTCCCTTTTGCGGCGCGAGGCCGAGCTCGGCCTCTATGGCTTTGACGCCGATCGCCGCCAATTCGCCAGGCGAGAACATCTCTGCGGCCAGACAGCCTTCGATCCAGAGCCCGTCGATGATCGCGTTGATGGCAATGGCATGGCGGCGCAGTTCATTTGCGTTTGGCCTGCGCTGCTCGGCGCCGAGCACTTCGGCAACGACTGCTTCCACCTCGTTGCGAAAGCCAAGATAGCCTTCGCGGTGGGCGCGAGCCAGGCTCGGATCCGCGCCGGCGCGGCCGATGAAGGTTGCCCAGAGCGAAAACACGCGTGCATCGATGATCGGGGCGTTGAGGTTGGCGGTAACGAAGGCCGCAAGGCGCTGGCGCGGCGCGGCGTCTTCCATGAGCAATGCTGCCTTCGCCTGCTCGGTCATACGGCCCATCAGCGCCGCGTACGCTTCCTGCAGCAAGTCTTCCTTGCCGGGGAAATAGTGCCGGATCAGCCCCGCGGTGACGCCGGCGCGCAGTGCGATGGTGCGCAGGCTGGCGCCCTCCAGCCCATGTTCGGCCACGCAGGCAAGCGTCGCGTCGATCAGATCCTGCCGCCGCCGCTCCTCGCCCTCGCGGCGGAACTTGCGGCGCTCATTCATTGCCGCAGGATGGGCCGCGTCAGGCATGTCGGCCCACCTTCGCAGGCGATGCAGAGGGCATCCGCCTCGAAGATTTGAACCGTGCAGCCGGCGGCTTCCATCGCGGCCTTGGTCTTGGGAAAGCCGGCGACGGCAATGACTTTATGCGGGCTGGTCGGCAGCACGTTCAGGCTGAGGCCGTTGGACGCGGCAAACTCTTCGGCGTCGCCTTCCACCAGCCGGATGCCGCGCGCCTTCAGCAACTGATAGAACGGCGCCGGCAAAAGCGGTGAATAGACCAGGGCCAGGTCGTCGGCCAGCGGGCTGATCACCGACATCAGATGCAGGCACGCCTCCTCGCCCTGCCACAGCGGCAGATCGAAGCCGTAGACGGAAATGCCGAGCGGCGTCAGCAGGTTGGAAACCTGCTGTATGCCTTCCTGGTTGGAGCGCACCCCGCGCCCGATTACCAGCGTGTTTTTATCCAGCCATACGCAATCGCCGCCTTCGACCTGGCCGGGAGCCTCGACGCGGCCGAGGATAGGAATACCCAGGCGTGTGTAGGTTTCCTCATGCAGCGATGGCTCCCGGGCGCGCAATGGCTTGCCCATGGACAGGATCAGCGCGCCGCGGTCGGTCATCAGCGACGGGTCGTGGGTGAATACGGAATCCGACAGCCCATCGGCCTTGTCATCGATCCATTCGATTTCGGCGCCGGACGCCGTCACCAGCTCAGCGAGAGCCGCGTGCTGCGCCGCCGCTTTCGCCGGGTCGAAACCCGGGCCATAGTGCCAGATAACCCGGTCGGCACCGCGCATGGCATTGGCCGCCGACCGCATCAGCACGCGCCGCAACGGCGCCGCCATGGATTGTGATCCGAAAGCGCTCATCAGTGCCCTTTTCAATGCCGTGTTCAAGGTGAAAAAAATGGAAAAAATTTCATCGGAGGCTATTTATACACTTGCACAATAAGGCCGCAAGTGCCGTAATGAGCGGGATTGACGGGCTCGCGCTGTTGGGTCCATGCTGAAGTCTGGAGTGGGCATTACAGCGTATGTTGATTAGCCGGATAGACGTTCGACGATCTGCCGTGGACCCTGTGGCAGAGGTTCCCCGGTGAGCGCGGCGGGAACCGCCGCAGTCCAATCCGGCAAGGCGCAGGACGGCGCCGCCGAAGCCATCCATGTCGAGAACCTGCACAAAAAATTCGGCCATCTGCATGTGCTGAAAGGCGTTTCGCTGTCGGCGCGCGACGGCGAGGTGATCGCCATTATCGGCGGCTCGGGTTCCGGCAAGTCGACGCTGCTGCGCTGCATCAACTGCCTGGAAAACCCGACCAGCGGCATCATCCGCGTCAATGGCGAGGAGATCAAACTCAAGGCCGACAGCCACGGCCACACCGTGCCCGCCGACCGCCGGCAGATCGAACGCATCCGCGCCAAGCTCGGCATGGTGTTCCAGAACTTCAACCTGTGGAGCCACATGACGCTGATCGAGAACGTCATCGAGGTTCCGGTGCATGTTCTGGGCGTCAGGCGCGACGTGGCGATCAGGGAAGCCGAAAAGCTTTTGGCGCGCGTCGGCCTGGCCGAAAAGCGCGACGTCTATCCGGCCTATCTCTCGGGCGGCCAGCAGCAGCGCGCGGCGATCGCCCGCGCCCTGGCCATCAACCCGCGCGTCATGCTGTTCGACGAGCCGACCTCGGCGCTCGACCCGGAGCTGGTCGGCGAGGTGCTGAAGGTGATCGGCGACCTGGCGCGCGAGGGCCGCACCATGGTGCTGGTCACGCATGAAATGAAATTCGCCCGCGAGGTCGCGACCCATGTCGTCTACCTCTGCAACGGGCTGGTCGAGGAAGAGGGGCCGCCGGAGCAGATATTCGGCGCACCGAAATCCGAAAGGCTGAAGCAGTTCATCCGCAACATCGGCTAGGACAAGCCGGGACGGAAGAAAACCGGGAACCAACAACAAACTGGGAGTCGTGACATGAAGACTGTTCTGAAAACATTCGCCGCAGCGCTGCTGCTCGGCGTTGCCGCCATGGGCGTGGCCAAGGCCGATCCGGTCAAGATCGGTGTCGCCGCCGAGCCCTATCCGCCCTTCACCTCGCCGGACGCTTCCGGCAAATGGGTTGGCTGGGAAATCGAGTTCATCGACGCCGTCTGCGCCGAGGAGAAGCTCGACTGCGTCATCACGCCTGTCGCCTGGGACGGCATCATCCCGGCGCTGACGACCAAGAAGATCGACGTCATCGCCAGTTCGATGTCGATCACCGCCGAACGCGAGAAGACCATCGACTTCTCGGATAAGTACTACAACACGCCGACCGCCATCATCGGGCCGAAGGACCAGAAATTCGGCGCCACGCCGGACGATCTCAAGGGCAAAGTGCTCGGGGTGCAGGTGTCGACCACCCATTCGGCCTATGCCAAGAAGCATTTCGGCCCCACGGCCGCCGAGATCAAGGAATACCAGACCCAGGACGAAGCCAACAACGATCTGGCCGCAGGCCGCCTCGACGCCGTCCAGGCGGATTCGATCGCGCTCGACGCATTCCTGAAGTCGGACCAGGGCAAGGCCTGCTGCGATCTGAAGGGCATGGTGGCTCCGGACGATGAAGTGCTCGGACCGGGCGTGGGCGCCGGCGTGCGCAAGGAAGACACCGACCTTAAGGCCAAGATCAACGCCGGCATCAAGGCGATCCGCTCGAACGGCAAATATGACGAGATATCGAAGAAATACTTCGATTTCGACATTTACGGTGGTGGCGGCGCGCAGTCGAACTGACGATCCTCGCATGAGCTAGGGGGCACGGCGTTAGCGCCATGCCTCCCTGCCCCCGCCGGCGCTGCCGTCGGCGGTGGTTGAAGCCAGCAATCCGGGGGCGACGCTGATCGACGCACTTCTTTCGGCCTCGGCGGCCGGCATAATCGAGCTTCTTTCGCCCAATCCGCCGGGCTGGGGCGGCACGCTCTTGCTTGGGCTGCTCCATTCGATCGAGATCGCGCTCGGCGCCACGGTCCTTGGTCTCCTGATCGGCACCGGGGGCGCCTTTGGCAAGCTTTACGGCGGGCCGGTCGTACGCGACTTGCTGGCGGTTTACACCACCATCGTGCGCGCCGTGCCCGAACTGGTGCTGATCCTGCTGCTCTATTATGCCGGAACAGACCTGATCAACCAGGCGCTGACGGCAATGGGCTACCAGCGCGTCGACATCAGCGGCCTTGCGGCAGGCATCGCCGTGCTCGGCTTTGTCCAGGGCGCCTATTCGACCGAAGTGATTCGTGGCGCCATCCTGGCCATACCGCAGGGCCAGATCGAAGCCGCCCGCGCCTATGGCATGTCACCCGGGCTCATGCTGCGGCGCATCACCTTGCCGGCGATGCTGCCCTTCGCCATACCCGGGCTCGCCAATCTGTGGCTGATCGCCACCAAGGATACGGCCCTTCTGGCGGTCGTCGGCTTTTACGAGCTGGCGCTGGCGACGCGGCAGGCGGCGGGCGTCACCAAAGCCTATTTCACCTTCTTTTTCGCCGCGGGCGTGCTCTATCTCATCTTGTCGCTGGTCTCCAACCTCCTCATCGGCCGTCTCGAGGCCTGGTCGCGGCGCGGTATGCCGTCGCTCAAGGATGCGCGCTGATGGCCGGAGAAGCGATCATCATCAATGTTGCCGCGCGGACGTCGCTGTGGCTGCAGCCGCATCGCATCGTGCTGATCCTGATCGCGATCGGGCTGGTGCTGAGCGCCGCCTTCTTCATGCGCTGGGACTGGCTGCCGCAATATTATGAAATGGGGCTTCTCGGCATCTGGCGGTCGCTGTGGATCCTGGCCGTCACCTGCTTTCTCGGCTTCCTGCTCGCCGTGCCGCTCGGGCTCGCGCAGGCCGCCGGCTCTTTCTGGTTTTCCGCGCCCGCCAGGACATTCTGCACCGTCATCAGGGGCACGCCGCTGCTGATCCAGCTATGGCTGCTCTATTACGGGCTGGGCTCGCTGTTTCCGCAATTTCCCTGGATCCGCGAATCCTGGATGTGGCCGTATCTGAGGCAAGCCTGGCCTTATGGAGTGCTGGCGCTGACCTTGTCCTTCGCCGGCTATGAGGGCGAAGTGATGCGCGGCGCCTTTGCCGGCGTGCCGAAGGGGCAGTTAGAGGCGGCCCGCGCCTTCGGCATGAGCCGCTGGAAGATTTTCCGCCGCATCTGGCTGCCGCAGGCCATCTACCGGGCGCTGCCGACGCTGACCGGCGAAACCGTGCTGCAGCTGAAGTCGACGCCGCTGGTGGCGACGATCAGCGTCATCGACATCTTCGCAGTCTCGTCCAAGGTCCGGCAGGACACCTACCTCACCTACGAACCCTTGCTGCTTTTGGCGCTGATCTACATGATCATCACCGGCATACTGGTGTTTGCATTCAGCAAGATCGAGGCGCGCATACCGAACAAGGTGGGCTAGGGAATAGTGAGTAGGCAGTAGTGAGTAGTCAGCATATGACCGGGAAACCGCTTGCTTTCGCTACTCCCTACTGACTACTCCCTAATCACTCACCACCAATCGGGTCCGCACCATGCAACTCTCTCTCGACCAGGCAACAGGGCTGTGCCGGATGGCGGCGCTCGGCGCCGGCGCCAATGAGGAGGCGGCGAAGTCGCTCACCGCCTCGATCATTGCCGCCGAGGCGGAAGGGCTTTCGACCGTCGGGCTGACCCATTTCATCGATTACCTCGAAGCGCTGGAAGCCGGCCGCATCGACGGCAATGCCGATCCCGTGATCACCAGGCCGGCGCTCGCCGTCTATCAATCCGATGCGCGTGGCGGCCTCGCCCATACCGGCTTCGACCGCACCATCGACGACCTCGCCAAGGCGGCAAAGCTGTTCGGCGTCGCCATCTTCTCGCAGAAGAACGCTTATACCTGCGGCGCACTAGGCTATTTCACTGGGCGTCTGGCGCAGCTGGGATTGGTCTCCTTCGCCGCCACCAACGGGCCGGCGGTGCTGGCAGGCTCGGGCTCGGTCAAGCCGGTCTATTGCACCAACCCGATGTCGTTTGCGGCACCCGCCGCCGATGGCGCGCCGCTGGTCATCGACCAGTCGTCGAGCGCCACCGCCTTCGTCAACATCCGCAAGGCGGCCGAGGACGGCAAGAAGATCCCCGAAGGCTGGGCGCTGGACGCCAGCGGCAATCCGACCACCGATCCGGCCGCGGCCATGAAGGGCGCCATGCTGGCCTTCGGCGGCCAGCGTGGCGCCAACATCGCGCTGATGGTCGAAGTCCTGGCTGCCGGCCTGTCGGGCGCCAACTGGTCGCTCGACGCGCCGTGGTTCTCCGGCGGACCGGACAGCCCCGGAACCGGCCTGTTCGTGCTCGCTGTCGAGCCCAAGCTGCTCGACCCGGATTTCGAGCAGCGCATGAAGGACCAGCTCGACCGGCTGCGCCGGCGCTTTGGCGTGCACGTGCCGGGCCGGGCGCGGGCCGAAGCGGCCGAGAAGGCGCAGGCGCGCGGCATCAATGCCTCCAAAGCCGTAGTGCAGCGCATTTCCGAATTCGCCGAGCGCTATTCGGGCTGAAGCAGTCCTGCGACAACGAATTTTTACGCGACCTGGCTGAACCTTTCTACCGATCGCAACGACCAATAGCTGCCGGGTCGGGTTTGCCCGGTCGGTGTCTTCTGTCGGATGCGTTTAGGGCCCGGGCGGGCGTATGCCGTCTCAGGTTATGGTAGTGTGCTGAGAGTTCTGCAAATTCGCTGAGAGGGGGCGGTCATGGCAGGCTGGTGATTGTTCACGTCAC
>NZ_JAMYQZ010000043.1:0-51214 GCF_040321145.1 Mesorhizobium sp. M0514 | reverse complement strand
GGGTCCTCGGCGAAGCGCTCGACTCTCTCAATCACGGTCGAAGTTGGTCGAGGTCGCGCACTGCCGCAACGACCCCACCCGTCCATCCGCCTTCGGCGGCTGTCCACCGTCCCCTCAAGGGGGAGGGATCAGGCCAGCGTTCGCTCCACAATGTCCCGCAAATCCGCCGACAGGTTCTCGGCACCGGCGATGGCCAGCAGCGCTTCCCTGGCCTTGGCTTGCCTGCCCGGCTCCAGCGAGCGCCACGAGCGCAGCGCTGTCGCCAGCCTGGCCGCCACTTGCGGATTGCGTTTTTCAACCTCGAGTACGGTCTGGGTAAAAAACCGGTAGCCTTCGCCATCGGCGCGGTGGAAGCCGGTCTGGTTGGCGCTGGCGAATGTGCCGACCAGCGAGCGCACCCGGTTCGGATTGGCCATCGAGAAAGCTGCGTGGCCAGTCAGCTCGCGTACCGTGTCGACTGTCCGGCGTCCCGGCACGCTGGCCTGGATCTGGAACCATTTGTCCATGACCAGCGGATCGGCGCCATAACGCGCCTCGAAATCGGCCAGCGCCTTGATCGCCTCCGGCGAACCGTCATGGCGGTGCGCAAGGACGGTCAGCGCTGCGGCGCGGTCGGTCATGTTGGTCGCGGTTTCGAAATGCCGGGCGGCGAGCGCAGCACCTTCCGGCAGCAGCGAGAGGTAGTCGAGCAGGATGTTGCGCAGCGCGCGGCGTCCCGCACTTGCCGCGTCGGGGCTGAACGGCCCGTCGTCGGCTAGGCGGCCGTAGAGCTTGGCGAAGCTGTCTTTGTTGGCGCGCGCGATTGCCAGCGCCAACGCCTCGCGAGCGGCAAAGATGGCGTCAGGATCGATGTTAGTGCCGAGGTCGCGGGCAATGTCGGCCTCGCCGGGAAGTGACAGCGCCAGTGCCCGGTAGGCAGGCTCCAACGTCTCGTCGCCGGCGATCTTCCCGGCAAGTCCGGTCAGCCTGGCGGTGAAAACCGGTTTCGCGCCGCCGAGGATCTGGCGGAAGGTCGCTATCAGCGCATCTGTGAGCAGCGTGTTGAACGCCTGCCAGCGCGCGAAGGCATCGCTGTCATGGCCGGCGAGGAAGAACTGGTCGTCGGCCTTCTGCTCGACCGAAAGCGTGATCGGCGCCGAAAAGCCGCGATTGAGCGACACCGCCGGCCGCTCCGCAACGCCTGAGAAGCGCACCATATGTCGGCGCTTGCGGATGTGGATAACGCCGTCCTCGACGGTGGCTCCCTCGACGCCATCATAGGCGACCGGCTCACCGCCCGCGCCGACCAGCCCGAAGGCGAGCGGAATGTGCATCAAGCGCTTGCGGCTCTCCGACGGTGTCGGCGGCACCGACTGCTCGATCTCAAGCGTAAACTCGCGCGTCGCCGGATTGTGCGTCGAACTGACGGTCAGGTTCGGCGTGCCCGCCTGGTGATACCAGAGCGCGAACTGCGACAGGTCGCGCCCGGAGACGTCCTCGAACACCTTCAAGAAATCCTCGATCGTCGCTGCTTCGCCGTCATGGCGCTCGAAATAGAGGTCCATGCCGGCGCGGAACGTGTCAGGTCCGAGAATGGTGCGGATCATGCGCACGACTTCCGAGCCTTTTTCGTAGACGGTCGCCGTGTAGAAATTGTTGATCTCGCGGTAGCGGCGCGGCCGGACCGGATGCGCCAGCGGTCCCTGGTCCTCGGGGAACTGGTGCGCCCTGAGCGTGCGCACTTCGGCGATGCGCTTGACCGCGCGCGAGCGCTGGTCGGCGGAGAATTCGTGGTCGCGAAAGACCGTCAGCCCTTCCTTCAGGCAGAGCTGGAGCCAGTCGCGGCAGGTGATCCTGTTGCCGGTCCAGTTGTGGAAATACTCATGCGCTATGATCGCCTCGATATTGGCGAAATCGGCATCGGTCGCGGTTTCCCGGTCGGCCAGCACATATTTGTCGTTGAAGATATTGAGGCCCTTGTTCTCCATGGCCCCCATGTTGAAGTCGGAGACGGCGACGATGTTGAAGACGTCGAGGTCGTATTCGCGGCCGAACGCCTGCTCGTCCCATTGCATCGAGCGCTTGAGCGCGTCCATGGCGTAGCCGGCAAGCCCCTCCTTGCCTGGCTCGACATAGATGCCGAGTTCGACCTCGCGCCCGGACATGGTGACGAAACTGTCCGCAACCTTGCCGAGATTGCCGGCCACGAGCGCAAACAGATAGGATGGCTTGGGGAAGGGGTCGTGCCAGACTGCAAAGTGCCAGCCGTCGGCAAGCGCCCCGCTTTCGACCGGATTGCCGTTGGAAAGCAACAGCGGCGCTTCGTCCAACCTTGCCTCGATACGCACGGTATAGACCGACAGGATGTCGGGGCGGTCGAGGAAATAGGTGATGCGGCGAAAGCCCTCGGCCTCGCATTGCGTGCAATAGACATTGCTGGAGCGGTAGAGGCCCATCAGCGCCTCATTGCTGGCCGGCGCGATCTCGGTCTCGAGCAGCAGCTGGAAACGGGCCGGCGGCCTCAAAATGGTCAGCTGGTCCGGCGTGGCGAGATACTCGGCCGGGGCAAGCTCGCGACCGTCGATGGCAATGCGCTTGAGCACCAGCCCGTCGCCGTCCAGCACCAGCGACGTCGAGGCGGCGGCGCCATCGCGGCGTTCGATCGTCAGCACTGCGGTGACACGCGTTGCGTCTGGCGAAAGGCGGAAGGTGAGGCCGGTTTGCGGGATGGAAAAGTCGTTGGGGCGGTAGTCTTCGAGCTTGAAGACCTGGCCGGTATCGGTTCGCATTCCCTTGGGTTTCCCTGTCGCTATCGGAGCCGCTGACGTGTCCTGGCCCATTAATCTAAAGTTGCGCGCTCTTTACACGAAACGGTCACTCGACAAAACTGCGCCAATGCCTATTTCACGGCGTTCCCCTTCGATCTTCATCGCGAGGCCTTGATGACCGTCGTCACACCGAAATTCGGCATGGGTGCCTCTGTGCTGCGTCCTACGACACATATCTGGGCAACGATTCGGGAAGCGGCGGAGGCGTGACTTTAGGGCCGAGAGACGAGGCGGCAGGGAAACTGTCCGATCATCCAGGGCGTGTGCTGACCGGGATCATGCTCAAGGTGATGTCGGTGGCGGTCTTCGTCGGCATGCAAACCTGCATCAAGGCCGCCGGCACTTTGCCGGCCGGCCAGATCGTCTTCTTCCGCTCCTTCTTCGCCATCTTCCCGATCATCGCCTTCCTGGCCTACAAGAGAAAACTCGGTACGGCGTTTGCCACCAAACGCCCGCTGAACCACATTGCGCGCGGTGTCGTCGGCGTTTGCGCCATGGGGCTCGGCTTCTTTGCGCTGACCCGGCTGCCGCTGCCTGAGGCGATCACGCTGAACTATGCCCAGCCTTTGCTGGTGGTGATGTTCTCTTCGCTGTTCCTCGGCGAAGCTATCCGCATCTATCGCTGGAGCGCGGTTGCGGTCGGTCTGGTCGGCGTGCTGATCATCTCCTGGCCGGAGCTGACGCTGCTCACGTCGGGCGCCGCAGTCGGCGATCAGGAGGTGCTGGGCGTGATTGCGGCGTTGGTCTCCGCAGCGATCTCCGCCAACGCCATCCTGCTCGTGCGCAATCTTGTCCAGACCGAACGGACGGCGACCATCGTGCTGTGGTTTTCGGCAACGGCGAGCGTCATGGCGCTGCTTACGCTGCCCTTCGGCTGGCAGGCGCTGACGCCGCTGCAGGCCGGTCTGCTGGTCGCAGCAGGGTTCTGTGGCGGGCTGGCGCAGATTTTGATGACGGCGGCGTACCGCCATGCCGAAGCTTCGGTGGTGGCGCCGTTCGAATACACCTCGATGATCCTCGGCGTGGTCGTCGGCTATTTCGCCTTTGGCGATATCGCCACCATCAACACGCTCGTCGGCGGTGTGATCGTCGTTGCCGCCGGCATGTTCATCATCTGGCGCGAGCGCCAACTCGGCCTGGAACGCACCCGAACGCGCAAGGCAGCGCCACCACAGGGGTGAGGAGGTCCGCGGGGTTGGCTCAGTTAGCTTCCGCACGTTCCTTCGCCAGCCGCACCAGCACCGCTCGCGTCTGCTCGTCGGCCGGGAAGAAAGACTCGATCGCCAGTTCCGACAGCGTCACGTCAAGCGGCGTGCCGAAGACGGTGATGGTGCTGATGAAGGACAGCACCTGGTCGCCATGCGCCAGCCGCAGCGGATGGACGATGCCGTTGGGCTCGACCGGCACCGGCCGCGCACCCTTGAGCCCGGACGGATAGGTTCGCAATTCGCGCTCCAGCTCGACCAGGACGGGATCGCCGGCGGCATCGTTCTGGTGTTTCAGCCGCTCCAGCAGATGCGCCCGCCATTCCGCGAGATTGACGATGCGCGGTGCGATGCCGTTCGGGTGCAGGCTGAGGCGCAGAACATTGACCGGCGGCTGGAGCAGCGACGGCTCGGCAACATCGGGCAGAAACGGGCCGATGGCGGCATTGGCGGAAATCAGGTTCCAGTGCCGGTCGACGGCGAGGGCGGGGAACGGCTCATGCCCTTTGAGCACGCTCTCGACCGCGGCAAGCGCCGGCGCCAGCGTCGTATCTGTGAGTGGCCGCTCGCTGAAGCTCGGGGCAAAGCCGGCAGCCAGCAACAGCTGATTACGCTGCCGCAGCGGAATCTCAAGCTGCTCGGCCAGATGCAGCACCATCTCGCGCGATGGCGCGGCGCGGCCGCTTTCGACGAAGGAGAGATGACGCTGGGAAATCTCAGCCTCCATTGCGAGATCAAGCTGGCTCATGCGCCGGCGCGTGCGCCATTCGCGGATCAGGCTGCCGGCGGAGGTTTGGGCTGTTGTCATCGGGCAGGATTAAGGCGGCGGGAGAGGGATTTCAATTACGTCGGAGGTTATAGCGGAGGCCGAGGCGAAATCTTCTCCCCCTTTGAGGGGGAGATGGCCGGCAGGCCAGAAGGGGTCGGTTCGACGGGATGCGACCTCCTTACGGAAAATGGACGTTGGCGCTCCACGCGCAACGACCCCACAGTCGCCTTCGGCGACATCTCCCCCTCCAAGGGCCCTCAAGGGGGAGATCAGCTAGCTAGCCCACCTCTCGCAACTTCGCTTTCACCTCGAGAAAATCCCGCCACGCCAGTTTCTTGTGCGCCGGCGTCCGCAAGAGATAGGCCGGGTGCAACGTCGGCATGGCCGGAATGGCAGTGCCCGACACCGTCGTGTGCACCTGCCAATTGCCGCGCAGGCGCAGAATGCCCTCGGTCGTGTTGAGCAGGGTTTTGGCCGAAGGGCCGCCGAGATTGACCAGCACCTTCGGATTGACCAGCTCGATCTGCCGCTCGATGAAGGGGCGGCAGATTTCGGTCTCGTGCGGCGTCGGCGTGCGGTTGCCGGGCGGCCGCCAGGGAATGACGTTGGCGATATAGACCGAAGTCCGGTCAAGCCCGATCGCCGCCAGCATGCGGTCGAGCAGCCGGCCGGAGCGGCCGACGAATGGCAGGCCCTCAATATCCTCGTCGCGGCCGGGCGCCTCGCCGACCAGCATCACCGAACCCTCCGGATTGCCGTCGGCGAAGACCAGGTTCTTGGCGGTGAATTTGAGGTTGCAGCCATCGAAGGACGCCATGTGCTGGCGCAGTTCGTCGAGCGTCGAGGCGCTTGCCGCCATCTGCCGGGCCAGGGCCGCCTGTGCCTCGTCGGGCACCGTCGCCATGGCCGGAACGGAACGCGCAGGCGCGTCCGGCACCCGGCTTGCGTCCAGCCCGGGGCTGGCGGCGGCTTGTTCCGGAAACTTGTTTTCGCGAGACGGCGCGGCAGGCGCCGTTGTGCGCTCGGGGCGCTTCGGTGCTGCCCCGGCAAACCGGTTCACCGGCGCGTCCTCCAACGCTTCGTCGACGCCGGCAGAGGCGTAGAAGGCGAGCAACTCGGCCAGGTCGGATCGGTTGTTGGGGGAGGCGGCAGTCATGCCGGGCACATTCGTCCGCCGAGAGACGATTTGCAAGGTTGGGCGGTTAGTAATCTCCCCCCTCGAGGGGGAGATGTCGCCGAAGGCGACAGAGGGGGTCGGCACGACCGGACGCGGCCTGTCGGCGACCGAGGAGGTTGGCGCTCGACGCGCAGCGACCCCCTCTGGCCTGCCGGCCATCTCCCGCTCAAGGAGGGAGATTACGCGCTCGTCGGCTTTCGCCAATCACGAAGGGCATTTCGTGGCGATTTTCACGGCGTCTGCCGCTTACCCCGTAGGAATCCGCGGATCCTGAACCAGATAAAACGTCCAGCGCGGCGTGTAGTCGGTGATCAGAAACTCGAAGCGTCCCCTCTTCAGCGGGTCGATCTGTCCACTCTTGAACAAGAGCCGGTCATAGGGTTCGAAATCGCGGTCGAAATCGGCGTAAGCGCTCGACAGGATGTTGTCGGGCGTCTTGTTGCGCTGGTCGAAGGACAGGCCGTCGCCGAACACGCTCGGCTGGTTGAGTATCTCCTGCAGCTCGAACTGGAATTCGACCCAGGCCTGGCCGCTGTTGTTGAGCACCTCGATACGCATGTACAGGATGCCGTTGGCGAATTCGCCGTTGGTGCTGAACGGCTGGATCGGTTTGGTGGTGCGGATGGTGAGCGTCACCGGCGTCGACGAATTCAGCTCCTCGGAGATGACCAACGGATCTTCCTTGGTGCCGGTGCCCGAGGCGCCGGTGATGTGGAAACCGCCAAGCTCGTCGGAAAAGGAATAGGCGCCGGTCGCCCACACCTTCACCGGCTCGGCCTGAGCGCGAACCGGCGTAAGCATTGAAAGGGCGAGAAGGATCGCTCGGCAGGTCCGGCCGGGCGGAAGGGGGAAGCGCGTCAATGAATAGCCGGACGGCGTGCGCATGGAAATAAGTATGGCCGATAAGAGAGCCGTCGAACAATTAAAATATGGGACGCTGAGCGCGGGCTCGCGCAAAACGGTTGCGGCAGAGTTGTCATCCGCGACTTTTTGTCGAAATCGGCATTGTCACGTCAGCGCCGGTTTCCTGTCGCTGATTGATGCGCTATGCAGCGCAGGAGCCAGCAAAATGCCGGAAACGGTTGGCCAGAGCGGAGGGGTTGATGAGCGAGATCGAACGCGAGAGCATGGAATTCGACGTGGTCATCGTCGGGGCCGGCCCGGCGGGCCTTGCCGCAGCGATCCGTCTCAAGCAGGTCAATCCCGAGCTTTCCGTCGTGGTGTTGGAAAAGGGCGGCGAGGTTGGTGCCCACATTCTGTCAGGCGCCGTCGTCGATCCCATAGGCATCGACCGCCTGTTGCCGGGCTGGCGCGAGGAAGATGGCCACCCCTTCAAGACGCCGGTTACGGCCGACGATTTCCTGGTGCTCGGCCCCGCCGGCTCGTTCCGTCTGCCCAATATCCTGATGCCGCCGCTGATGAACAATCACGGCAACTACATCGTCTCGCTCGGCAATGTCTGCCGCTGGCTGGCAACCAAGGCTGAAGCGCTAGGCGTCGAAATCTATCCGGGCTTTGCTGCCGCCAGCCTCGTCTACAACGATGCCGGCGCGGTCACGGGCGTCGTCACCGGCGACATGGGCGTCGAAAAAGACGGCACACATGGCCCGGGCTTTGCGCCGGGCATGGCGCTGATGGGCAAATACGTGCTGATCGGCGAGGGCGCGCGCGGTTCGCTGTCCAAGCAGCTGATCGCAAAATACAAACTGTCCGACGGCCGTGAGCCCGGCAAGTACGGCATCGGCCTTAAGGAGCTGTGGCAGGTCAAGCCCGAGAACCACCGGCCGGGCCTGGTGCAGCACTCCTTCGGCTGGCCGCTCGACCTGAAGACAGGCGGCGGCTCCTTCCTCTACCACCTGGAGGACAACCAGGTCGCGGTCGGCTTCGTCCTGCATCTCAACTACAAGAACCCCTGGCTGTCGCCCTTCGAGGAATTCCAACGGTTCAAGACGCATCCGGCGATATCGCGCACCTTCGAGGGCGCCAAGCGCATCGGCTATGGCGCGCGCGCCATTACCGAAGGCGGCTGGCAGTCGGTGCCGAAACTCTCCTTCCCCGGCGGCGTGCTGATGGGGTGTGCGGCGGGCTTCGTCAACGTGCCGCGCATCAAGGGTTCGCACAATGCGGTGCTGTCCGGCATGCTGGCGGCCGAGCATGTCGCGCAAGCGATCGGCGCCGGCCGCGCCAATGACGAGCTGTCTTCTTATGAGGACGCCTGGCGCGCGACCGATATCGGCAAGGATTTGAAGAAGGTCCGCAACGTCAAGCCGCTCTGGTCGCGCTTCGGCACCATTATCGGCGTCGGCCTCGGTGGTCTCGACATGTGGCTGAACACGCTGTTCGGCTTCTCGCCCTTCGGCACGCTGAAGCACGGCAAGGCCGATTATGCCACGCTTGAGCCCGCGGCCAAGCACAAGAAGATCGCCTATCCCAAGGCGGACGGCGTGCTGACCTTCGACCGCCTGTCCTCGGTGTTCCTGTCCAACACCAATCACGAGGAAAACGAGCCGGTGCATCTCATCGTCGGCGACATGGAGTTGCAGAAGCGTTCCGAGCATGATGTCTTTGCCGGGCCTTCGACCCGCTATTGCCCGGCCGGTGTTTACGAATGGGTCGACAAGGACGGCAACGCCGCCGCCGATCCGTCTGCCAAGGATGTGCGCTTCGTCATCAACGCGCAGAACTGCGTGCACTGCAAGACCTGCGACATCAAGGATCCCAACCAGAACATCAACTGGGTGCCGCCACAAGGCGGCGAAGGCCCGGTCTATCAGGGCATGTGAGCCTCACCGACCGGGGCCGTCTCAACCAGCAAAAATGGCGGCGATGGCCGGGTTTACCAAGGCATGTAAGGCGCTCGGCGCCAAAGATTGTTGAAACCGTCGTCTGCTTGTGGTCTCATTGCCGCGTCCATGGGGAAAATGGCATGCGCGTGTTGGTCTTGTTTTGCGCCGCCGTCATAAGCGCGGCCTGCGGCGTCGTCGGGACGGCGTCGGCGGGGGTGAAAACCGTCGTCAAGACGCGAACCTATGACATCACCGGCACGACAGGTGCCGGTCTGGTTATCGCCATGAACCGCAGGGGCCCCAAGCACGGTTTCATGACCCACGCCATCGCGCAGACAAGCTACACCGCCGACTGGAGCCTGGACGTGGGTCAGGTCAACGGCGTCTGCCGCCTGCGCCAGGCCAATGGAACGCTCAACATCGCCTACACCTACCCGCGCGTCGCCTCGGCCGTCACGCCGGCGCTGCGCAAACGCTGGAACCGGTTTTTCACAGGCGTTCTCGCTCATGAAGGAACCCATGGCCGTATCGCCGGGCAGATGATGCAGGCTGCCGAGCGGTCGGTTCGCGGCCTGAAATTTGCCAACGATCCGCAATGCAACAAAACGCGCGTCGAAGCCACGCGGCGCTTGCAAGCCACTTCCAAGCTCTATGAGGCAAAACAGATCGCGTTCGACGCGCGCGAGCACAGTGAAGGCGGCCATGTCGAGCGCATCATCGAGGCCTTGGTAGGCTTGTGAAACCGTAAGCCCCGTGGCGTACGATCTAGCCGCCCATGCTGGGCTGGATCAGCGACACAGTCGCGGTAGAATCCTCGTCGACCGGCTTGGTCTCGTCGCGCATCAATGAAAATTCCACCATCACCGGCAGATGGTCGGAGCCGGTCTCTTCCATCTGCGTCGACGACAGGATGGTCACCCCGCCCTTCGAAAACACCTGGTCGATCGGCAGGCCCACATAGCGCCGCAGGAAATCGGGCAGGGTCCGGTGGATCCAGGTCGGTCCGGCCGACGGCATCACGGTCAGTCCGCCGAGCGAGGCAACGCGCCGTACCGCGGCGCTCCACGGCACGGCGTTGCAGTCGCCGGCCATGATCGCCGTCTCGCCGAGCGAGGTGAGCGTCTCGGTCAACTCGCCGATCTGCCAGTATTGTTCCTTCGGCCACGGCCAGCTCAAATGGATCGCCGCGACATCGACCGGAGTGCCGCCGAAATCGACGGTGGCGGCCGCCATCGCGCCGCGCGGTTCGCAATGCGGCTCGGTGCCGGCCGCAAAAGGTCGCCGGGACAAAAGCGCCACGCCCCACACGCCGTCGGGATGGGCGCACAGGATGCGATAGGGATAGGCGTTCTGGATATAGCCGAGTTCGGTCGCCCACATGGCCGATACTTCGTCGAGCGTGATCACGTCCGGGTTGGTCCTGGCGATCAGCGAAAGAACCTTCTTGGGTGTCGGATTGTTGAAACGCAGGTTCATCTGCAGCAGCCGGTAGACCGGTTCGTTGCCGGGCGCGGCGTCATTGGCGGCCTGCACCGGCCACAGGCGCGGCAAGGTGCTCAACGTGCTGGCGAAGGCGGCCACGGCCAGCAGCAGGCCCACGCCCGCCTGCAGGCGAAACGAGGTGGCGAGCAGCGGCAGCGCAATCAGCCCCATCAGCACGGCAAAATGGATGCGGAAATGGGCGAAGGAATCGAAGGCCGGATGCAGTGCGCCAAAGAACCCGGCCACAAGCGCGGCCGAGAGGCCGAGCATTGCCAGGAACGCCATTGAAGCCATCATCTTTCGCACGCGTGCCATCAGACCGGGTTTTGCCCATAGACCGGGTAATACATTGCCGAGGTATCAGGCCTTTATCGGCTGAAATGCGGCCCAATCAAGATGATGAAACGCCTCGCGGCAAACATTTACGGCAAGCCGGTCTACTGAAAGGCCGTCTCCGAAAAGCTTCTCAGCTTGCGCGAATGCAACCGTTCCATCGGCATTTCCGCCAGCTTCTCCATCGCCTTGATGCCGATGGTCAGATGCTGCGCCACTTGCCGCTTGTAGAATTCGGTCGCCATGCCGGGCAGCTTCAACTCGCCATGCAGCGGCTTGTCGGAGACGCAAAGCAGCGTGCCGTAGGGCACGCGGAAGCGGAAGCCATTGGCGGCGATCGTGGCCGATTCCATATCGAGCGCGATGGCGCGCGACTGCGACAGCCGCTGCACCGGTCCGCGCTGGTCGCGCAGTTCCCAGTTGCGGTTGTCGATGGTGGCGACGGTGCCGGTGCGCATGATGCGCTTGAGATCGTAGCCGGAAAGTCCGGTGACTTCGGCGACCGCCTCCTGCAGCGCCACCTGGATCTCGGCCAGCGGCGGTATCGGCACCCACACCGGCAGGTCATCGTCCAGCACATGGTCTTCCCGGACATAGGCATGCGCCAGCACATAGTCGCCCAGCGCCTGAGTGTTGCGCAGGCCGGCGCAATGGCCGAGCATCAGCCATGCATGTGGCCGCAGCACCGCGACATGGTCGGTGATCGTCTTGGCGTTGGACGGGCCGACGCCGATGTTGACCATGGTGATGCCGCCATGGTTCGGCTTCTTCAGATGATAGGCTGGCATCTGAGGCAGGCGCGGCGCCGCCACGCCTTCGCTGGGCGCGTTTTGCCCTGCCTTGGTGATGACATTGCCCGGTTCGACGAATTCGGTATAGCCGTGGCCGCCTTCAGCCATCTGGGCCCGCGCGCGGGCGACGAACTCGTCGATGTAGAACTGGTAGTTGGTGAACAGCACGAAGTTCTGGAAATGCTGCGGGCTGGTCGCCGTGTAGTGCGTCATGCGGTGCAGCGAATAGTCGATGCGCTGCGCCGTGAACGGCGCCAGCGGCCTTGGTTCGCCGAACGCGACCTCGAAGGTGCCGTTGGCGATCTGGTCGTCGGTGCCGTCGAGATCCGGCACGTCGAACAGGTCGCGGATCGGCCGTTTGATGCGGTCGGCGGCGGCGCCATCGACATGGGTTCCTTCAAGGAACGCGAAATGCAGCGGGATCGGCGTGGTCGATTCCGAAACCGTTACCGGCACGCCGTGATTGCGCATGATCAGGCGAAGCTGCTCTACGAGATAGCGTTCGAACAGCACCGGCTGGGTGATGGTGGTCGAGAAATGCCCGGGGGTCGGCATGTGGCCGTAGGCCTGGCGCGAGTCGATCTGGGTGAACGAATTGGTGGTGACGCCGATCTCCGGGTAGAAGGCGCGGTAGCGCTTGCTTTCGTCGCCGCCGGCGGCAAGCGTGGCAAAGGAGTCGCGCAGAAACTTGGTGTTGCGGTCGTAGAGCACCTGCAAGGCGGCCACGGCCTTTTTCGCGTCGTCAAAGCTCTGCTTGCCGAAAGGCTCCGGCATGACGACCAATTCGATAGCTTGTGGGTAGATTCGCTTTTCCATGGCTCAATATAGAGACTTGAGGCCGCACTTGGGAGGGGAGGGTGGCCGCCAAGTGGTCGATTTATTCGTCCACGCCCAAGGTGTGCTGAGATTCAGGTAAGGCTGAGCCGGAGT
The DNA here is from genome assembly GCF_040321145.1 of Mesorhizobium sp. M0514. Lineage (NCBI taxonomy): Bacteria > Pseudomonadati > Pseudomonadota > Alphaproteobacteria > Hyphomicrobiales > Phyllobacteriaceae > Mesorhizobium > Mesorhizobium sp. M0514. The sequence continues at coordinate 38,934 of NZ_JAMYQZ010000043.1, read as the reverse complement.
CGAGGACGGGCGCGAAGCGACCAAACTGGTTGGCTTCGAGAACCGGAGCGGAGCGTACTCGAAGCATGTGAGCACCAAGGCCGCCACTTGCAGGCCGGCACCACCTTAATACCGGCATTAGCCGCGCTGCAGACTGACCAGCAAGACAAAGCCGACGCCATGCTTCTTCGTCGCCGGCGCGTCGATCGTCGTGTCGGCATTGGCCCGCATCATCGGCATGGCCAGGACCGGCGCCGACAGCACGACCAGAACGAGCGCCGCCCGCGGCAGGAGCCGAAGGGTCTGGAGGGCGTTGATGGCGATGCGGTTCATGGCTTTTGCTTTTCTGTTTGGATCTATGTCTTTGTCGTCTCAGGGGCGAAAATGGTTCATGCAATCGAATTGGCAGGAACTGGCTGCATCCCAGGAACGGGCAGAGCGGCCGGCTTCGGCCACGAGGATGGCGAAGAGCATCCCGAACAGGCTCATCAACAGGCAGACGATGGTGAAGCGGCGAGCGAGCATTTGCGTAGTGTCTCCTTGAACACGCCATCAAAATGCCCTGATGCGACTGAACCGGCGCTGATGCCGACGTTCATCTGCGGTTCAAAGTGATTGACGAGGTCTTAGAGAGAGCGTCGGTTCGGGTTTGCGCCGCCGCAAACGGCACGGTCGTCGCTATGGCGCGGACCGTCCTGCAAAAGAAAACGGGGCCTGTGAAGGCCCCGTTGGTCAACTCAAAGCAGCAAGATCAGAGCTTGTGCCAGGTCTGGCTCTTGCAGATCAGCCCGCCGAGCACGCAGCCGCTCATTTTGAGCGAGGTGCCCGACAGTGTTGCCTTGCCCGAATAGGTCTTGTCGTTTGCCGGATCGGTGATGTTGCCGGCATATTTGTTGGCCCCGGCCGCCTTGAGCGAACCGATGGTCTTCCCGGCATATTTGCCGGTCTTCAGGGTGATGGAGAATGAACCGCTGCCGCCGATAACTGCTGTGTCGCCGGCTTGTGTCTTCCAATTGCCTTCGATCGGATCGGCCCAAGCCGCACCAGCCATCATCACGGCGGCCGCCAGGGCCAAGCTCACTTTGCGAAACATATCTGTCCTCCCTGGTTTAGATGGGGCAGCCGCCTCTCTGCCCCTTACGCAAACGTAAGCTAATCCAGCTCCCGGCAAAACAAAAGCGTGCCGCGACGGAAGGTTTCGCAATTTTCATGCGGGGTCGGGAGAGTGCAGCCCGTGGAAATGAAACGATCGAGGCGTTGGCTTTGGTTCGCGTGGTTAGCAGAGTGTTGATCGGCGCCTTGCAAATTTTCGTCAAATCGGTCGAGAAACGGCGGGATTGCTGACTTTGTATCCTTAACGAATTTCCGCGTTTACCTCTTGTTTTAGCTTTGTTTTCTCCAAATTAAGCACGCCATTTAACGACGGATTCAAGGCTCGGCCTCATTCTCGGAAGCATCGAAAGAGCGGCTCCCCAGGGAACACCGGGGGACAGAAGAGGCCCGCTCTCGGGAGCCAGACAGGGGAATAAAATGGCACGTTTTGAAATGCTTGAAGCCGGCTTCGGCGCCATGGGGGCAACTGCCCAGGCCGACATTCTTTTCGAACTGGGCATGATGTATGCGACCGGCCGCGATTGCGAGACCGATGTCGTTGCCGCCCACAAATGGTTCAACATCGCCGCCATCAAGGGCTCGGTCCGCGCCGCGGAACTGCGCTCGGAACTGTCGGCCGCAATGTCCAAGGTCGAGATCGCCAAGGCGCTGCGCGAAGCCCGCGAATGGATGACGATGCACTGAGATCGCGAGCAGATTATCGCAGGCAGATTATCGAAAGCAGGGAAGCCCCGGGATCAAGACCGCAAAGACGGTCGGAACCGGTGAAACGACAAGGCCGCGACAAGACGGCCGACCATGAAAGAACAAGAACGCGGCAGGCCGGCACGGTCCAGTCGTGCACAATGGGGACGGCGGGCAGGTTTTCGTGGCGCGGGGGCGCATGGGGACTGCTACGAGCAAAAAGCCACGACCGGCCGGAACAGGCTGGCGTGGCTTTTTGCGTTGATGAGGCCCAATCGAGCGGCGCCGATGCGCCTAGACAGGCCCAATGAAGGATGAAATTGTCCCGCCTTCGGAAAGAAGCGCGGCCAGAGCGGCTGCGCGAGTGTGGGAGGAGTTCTATCACCATGAAAAAAATGGGTATTTTGAGCGCGGCCGTATTTGGCCTGATGATGAGCGCGCCGGTTGCCTTTGCCGATGACATCACCATTTCGGTGGTCGGCCCGATGACCGGACAGCTCGCCACGATCGGCGATCAGTTCAAGCAGGGCGCAACGGCAGCCGCCGATGCGATCAACGCCGCCGGCGGTGTCAACGGCTCGATGATCAAGCTCGACATCGAGGACGACCAGTGCGATCCCAAGCAGGCGGTTTCGGTGGCCAACCGGATCGTTGCCAACAGCGTCAAGTTTATTGACGGCCATGCCTGTTCAGGTTCGAGCATCCCGGCTTCCGCCGTCTACGCCGAGGCCGGCGCGCTGATGATGAGCCCGGCCTCTTCAAATCCCGAGCTGACCGATGCCGCCGCCAAGGCCGGCTGGCCGACGATCATGCGTCTCTATACGCGTGACGACGCGCAGGGCGCCTTCATCGGCCCGTGGATCGCCAAGAAATATGCCGGCAAGAATGTCGTTATCCTGCATGACAAGAGCGCCTACGGTCAGGGCGTTGCCGATGCGGTGAAGGCGACGATGAATGCCGGTGGCCTCAAGGAGATCGACTATGAAGGCATCAATGCCGGCGAGAAGGATTATTCGGCTCTCGTCACCAAGCTGAAGGACCTCAAGGCCGACGTCGTCTATTTCGGCGGCTATCACCCGGAAGCCGGGCTTATCCTGCGTCAGTCGGCCGAGCAGAGCGTTAAGTTCCAGCTGATCATGCCGGACTCGATCGCCTCGCCGGAATTCTGGCAGGTCGCCGGCCCCGCCGGTGAAGGCACCCTGTTCGTCTTCCCGTCGGACCCGCAGGCCAAGCCGGAAGCCAAGGAGGCCATCGCCAAGATCAAGGCGGGCGGCTTCGTGCCGGAAGGCTTTACGCTGTTCTCCTACGCCGTCGTTCAGGCGTTTGCAGAGGGCGTCAAGCGCGCCGGAACGGACGATCCGGTCAAGGTAGCCGAAGCGCTGAAGAACGGCACGCCGTTCAGCACCGTGGTCGGCGACGTGACCTTCGACGAGAAGGGCGATCTGAAGAACGCCAGCTACGACATCAACCAGTGGCATGACGGCAAATACGCGCCGATCGCGCAGTAATCGTCCGCGTACTCACGGAAATGGCCGGGCTTGTCCCGGCCATTTTTCGTTCAAGCCTCGGCTATGCAGCCTCGTCAACGAAGCGCACCAGCACCGTTCCGTCAGTGACCTGCGCGCCCTCGGTGGCGATCTCGGCGATCACGCCGTCATGGCGGGCTGCGATCGTGTGCTCCATCTTCATCGCTTCCAGGATCAACAGCGGCTGGCCCTTGATCACCCTTTCGCCCTTTGCCGCGCGCACCAGCTTGACCATGCCCGGCATCGGCGCGCGCAGGCTGCCGGAAGCGGCGGCCGCCTCGTCGGTTCGCGCCAGCGGATCCGGGACGAGGAAACTGTAGCCGACCGCGCCTTCGAACACCGTGACGTGACCGGGCCAGCGGGCAAGGCGAGGGGCGGCGCGAAGATCATGCGAATTGACGCTGTCATAGGGCGCGTCCAGCGCCACCTCGAAGCGCCCGTCCGGCCGCACTGAAACACGCGCCAGTATATCGTCCTCGCCATGGCGCAGGCGCGTGCGGCGCGCAATGCTGTGGAAATGCGCATAGCCGGCAAGCGACGACCACGGATCGTTCGACGGCGGCAAAGCACTGGCGCCCGCCGCGGCAAGGGCCGCCGCGGCAACGATCTCGCTGCTCGGCGGGGCCACCGCGGTCAGCGCTTCCTGATGCCTGCCGATCAGGCCGGTATCGACATCACCGGCGGAAAAATCGGCGTCCGCGGCAAGTGCCGCGAGAAACGCGGTGTTGACGGTCGAGCCGGCAATCTCGGTCTGCGACAACGCAGTGCCGAGCGCGTCGAGCGCCGCCTGCCTGTCCTTGGCGTGGACGACCAGCTTGGCGATCATCGGATCGTAGAAGGGCGAGATCGCGTCGCCGGCCCGCACGCCGGTTTCAATGCGCATCGTGGCGCCTTCGGGAGCTTTGTCGGGAAATCTCAGGTGGTGCAGCGTGCCGGTCGCCGGCAGAAACCCTTTCGCCGCGTCCTCGGCATAGATGCGCGCCTCGAAGGCGTGGCCGGAAAGCGTGATTTCGCTCTGCGTCTTCGGCAGCTTTTCGCCGGCGGCTACGCGCAACTGCCATTCGACGAGGTCGGTGCCGGTGACCATTTCGGTGACGGGATGCTCGACCTGCAGGCGGGTGTTCATTTCCATGAACCAGAAACGGTCGGCCTTCAGCCCTTGCGAGGCATCCACGATGAATTCGATGGTGCCGGCGCCCGAATAGCTGATCGCCTTGGCGGCCTTGACCGCCGCTTCCGTCATCGCCTTGCGCAGCGCCGGCGTCATGCCGGGCGCCGGCGCTTCCTCGATCACCTTCTGGTGGCGGCGCTGCGCCGAGCAGTCGCGCTCATAGAGATGCACGGCATTGCCAAAATTGTCACCGAACACCTGGACCTCGATGTGGCGCGGCTTGTCGACATATTTTTCGACCAGCACGCGGTCGTCGCCGAACGCGGCCTTGGCCTCGCGCCGTGCGCCTGACAGCGCTTCCGAAAAATCTTCGGGATGTTCGACGCGGCGCATGCCCTTGCCGCCGCCGCCTGCGCGCGCCTTGATCAGCACGGGATAGCCGATCTCACGCGCCTTGGACGCCAGCAGCACGATCTCCTGCGCCTCGCCATGATAGCCCGGCACCACCGGCACGCCGGCCTTTTCCATCAGCCGCTTGGCCGCATCCTTCAGCCCCATGGCGCGGATCGAGGCGGCCGACGGGCCGATGAATGTGAGCCCCGCCGCCACCATCTGGTCGACGAAATCGGGGTTTTCCGAGAGGAAGCCGTAGCCGGGGTGGATTGCTTCGGCGCCGGTCGCCAGCGCCGCCGCAACAATCCTGTCGCCGCGCAGATAGCTTTCGCCGACCGGCGAGGAACCGATATGCACTGCCTCGTCGGCCATTTCGACATGCAGGGCCTTGGCATCGGCGTCGGAATAGACGGCGACGGTGCGCACACCGAGCCTGCGTGCGGTGCGGATCACACGGCAGGCGATCTCGCCGCGATTGGCGATCAGGATCTTGGCGAACATGGAGCCTCCCGGGTTTGTCTCGGGCGGCGCCGGTCTGGCAGGAATGAGCCTATTTCGAAGCCGCGATTTTGCAGCCGCCGCTCGCGATCTGAACCTTCCACTTTTTCAGGCCAACCTGACAGCTTCGCAACGCCAACTCTTCCGCGGCCTTCTGAGATGGCGCGTTCAGCCGCGCACCGCAGATGATGTAAAGATCGTCGACGCGCGAGTAGAATGTGGTCGCGTAGGCCGAGTGGCCACTCGCCGCGACATAGGCGTTGTACGACTTCGTGCAGGGCTCCTTTGGATTCAGTGACAACGGAGGCCAGAATCGGGTGTCTCCCTTGCTGCCCGCCAGCGATCCAGCCGCCCCGATACCGGGTGCCGTAAATACGAGCAGGCCGGCAAGCATCGATACAGTAATTCGTTTGATGCGTGTCGATTTCATCTTGCGCCGCCCATTTGAAAAATGCCCAAGCCGATGCTTGTCGGCCTACTTCGATGCCGCAACTTCGCAGCCAGCCCCTGTAATGACCTTGTAGTGGCTGCGGGCGGACTCGCAGGATTTCATCGCCCGTTCTTCGGCAGCCTTCTGTGACGGTGCATTCAAGCCCGAGCCGCAGATGATGTACAACGAACGGATCCGGGCATAGGGCGTGGTCGCATAGGCCGAATGGCCGCCGGCGGCCACATAGGCGTTGTAAGCCATGGTGCACTGGTCTTTCGGGCTTTTCGGCAAATACGGATAGAAATGGATGTCGCCTTTGCTTCCCGCCAGCGATGCCGCGGCGCCAACGCCGGGTACCGCAAATATAAGCAAGACTGCAAGTACCGACGCAGTCGTTTTTCCCGAATATTTCGGCCTCATCTTTACCCCATCCCCGTTGCCCAATGTGGGATGAACAATAGCGTCTATTCTCCAGTGCCGCCAGCCTGCTCACTGAAAATTGCTTTTGCGTAGGTGGAGGAACCATCTTATCCATGCAGACTAGCATCCTCCAATGGCAGCAACGGCTTGTCGGTATAGTTGAGCTATTGGCTCGTCGAAGCAGCAGAAAATAACTGTTTCGGGCGTTGAGTTCTGTCCGACGAAGGTACCTGCGATGCCAACGGCGATCTGCGTCGCCTCATTTTCGGATAGCGGTACATGCCGGTGGAGATCGCCCGAAATGCCACGGTCCGGCAATCCCTGGCGGCGGCGATTTCGAGCGATCGGATATAGCAGGAGGCGAGCAGTCCGGCTTCGCCTTTGCCGCCGCCTTGCCAGACAGGTCCGACCGTGTGGATGATGTAACGTGCCGGCAGGTGATAGCCCTTGGTAAGCTTTGCTTCGCCGACATTGCAGCCGTTCAGCATCCGGCATTCGAATTCGAGCTCCGGGCCGGTGGCGCGGTGAATGGCGCCGTCGACGCCGCCGCCGCCCAGCAGCGAGGAATTGGCGGCATTGACGATGGCATCGACCGCAAGCCTGGTGATGTCGCCGGTGTGGACATGTATCCGTTGGCCGAGCTTGCTCATCACTACATCCTGAACACGCCGAACTTCGTTTCCTCGATGTCGGCGTTGAGCGCGGCCGACAGGCTGAGCGCCAGCACCTCGCGCGTTTTCGCCGGGTCGATGATGCCGTCGTCCCATAGCCGCGCCGAGGAGTAGAGCGGATGGCCCTCATGCTCGTATTTCATCAGGATCGGCTTTTTGAATTTCGCTTCCTCCTCAGTGCTCCATTCACCACCCTTGCGCTCGATGCCCTCGCGCTTGACCACCGCCAGCACGGTCGCCGCCTGTTCGCCGCCCATCACCGAAATGCGCGCATTCGGCCACATCCACAGGAACCGCGGCGAGTAGGCGCGTCCGCACATGCCGTAATTGCCGGCACCGAACGACCCGCCGATGATCATCGTCACCTTCGGCACCTTGGCGGTGGCAACCGCCATCACCAGCTTGGCGCCGTCCTTGGCGATGCCGCCGGCCTCGTATTTTCGCCCGACCATGAAGCCGGTGATGTTCTGCAGGAAGATCAGCGGGATCTTGCGCTGGCAGCACAGCTCGATGAAATGCGCGCCCTTCACAGCACTTTCGGAAAAAAGCACGCCATTGTTGGCGATGATGCCGACCGGCATGCCCTGAAGATGGGCAAAGCCGGTGACCAGCGTGGTGCCGTAATTCTGCTTGAACTCGTCGAACTCGGAGCCGTCGACGACGCGCGCGATCACCTCGCGCACATCATAGGGCTGGCGCAGATCCGTCGGCACGATGCCGTAGAGTTCATGCGCGTCATGAAGCGGCGGCATGGGTTTCTGTAAGGTCAGGCTTACAGTCTTGCGCCGGTTGAGATTTTTGACGATGCGCCGGCAGATGGCCAGCGCATGTTCGTCGTCCAGCGCATAGTGGTCGGCGACACCGGACAGCCTGGTGTGCACGTCGGCGCCGCCAAGCTCCTCGGCGCTGACATCTTCACCCGTAGCCGCCTTCACCAGAGGCGGGCCGCCGAGAAAAATGGTCGCCTGGTTGCGCACCATGATCGTCTCGTCCGACATTGCCGGCACATAGGCGCCGCCCGCAGTACATGAGCCCATGACGCAGGCGATCTGCGGAATGCCGGCCGCCGACATGTTGGCCTGGTTGTAGAAGATGCGGCCGAAATGCTCGCGATCGGGAAACACCTCGTCCTGATTAGGCAGGTTGGCGCCGCCGCTGTCGACCAGATAGACGCAAGGCAGATTGTTTTGCAGCGCGATCTCCTGTGCGCGCAAATGCTTCTTCACCGTGAGCGGATAATAGGTGCCGCCCTTCACCGTGGCGTCATTGACCACGACCATCACCTCGGTGCCTTCGACACGGCCGACGCCGGCGACGAGGCCGGCCGAGGAAATCTCCTCGCCATACATGGACCATGCCGCGAACTGGCCGATCTCGAGGAAAGGCGAGCCGGTGTCGAGCAACTGCGCCAGCCGCTCGCGCGGCAACAGCTTGCCGCGCGAAACATGACGCTCGCGCGCCTCCTCCGAGCCACCGCGCTCGACGGTTGCCGCCTTGTCCGCAATGTCGGCAACCAGCGCCCGCATGCGCTCGGCATTGGCGAGGTAGGTTTCGGAGGAGGGCGAGATCTGGGTCTGGAGTACGGCCATTTCGAGCTCTACATCTGGGCTAGGAGTTTGCCGTTGCGGCGTTCGAAAATTTTATCGGATAGCAGATTGAAGCCATCCTCGAACGTGACGTCGATCATCTGTCTGGCCGCGCTTTGGGCCTGCGGATTGCTCGCATCGAAGATGAACAATTGATCCCGGCGCGGCAGCGCAAATAAAACATCGCCGGGAAACTGTGCTTTGATCGACAGCCAGAACTCGTCGAGCAGCACAAGGCTCGTGGAGAGCATCGTATTGCCGTCGACGTAATAGAGATAAAATGTGCCAATCTGGCCGTCGGAGACAATTTTCGGCAGCCATTTCTTCACATTGCCTAGTGCGACATCGCGCAAATCCGAAAGCGCCCGGCCGGGGAAGTCCTTCGGAGCAACAGGTGAGACTGAATCGGGAAGGTCGGCCGTGTATACGACCGCAATTTCACCAACCAGCGGTTCGCACAATAAATCCAAACCCATCGATTTGAGGTGCTCGACATACTGCTGGGTCCGTATCACCGCGATCAGACTTTCTTCACTCGCCCTAGGTCGTATTTCGGCGAGGCCTCGGACAAGCCTGCGTATGGCCGCATCGGCGTCTTCGTCGGGGTATGAGTTCAAGTGCCCGAACACGTTTGTGACGTCTGCCGTCACTTCTGCGCCATCGAGTTTTGCACCGATTTTTGCAGGATCCGATGGGTCTGCGACAGCGCTATCGACACCCGGCTGCCGTTTGAATTCGGCAATTACGAGCTCTCTGAATTCCGCCATATTAGAAAAGCGACGCTTCTGAGCCTTCGCGCGCCCGAGAAAGCCAGCGATTGTGGAAAACAAGGCCATCGCAAATATCCCCCGCCTTGTGACTGGATGCCCCGATGACGTAACCATCTATCGCCCTACTTGTCTCTCGATACCCGCAAAACTACAGCCTGCCATCTTGGCAGGTACTAAACCCCTTCCGCCATGATCTCGCGCCCGATCAGCCAGCGGCGGATTTCGCTGGTCCCGGCGCCGATCTCGTAGAGCTTGGCGTCGCGCAACAGCCGGCCGGTCGGATACTCGTTGGTATAGCCGTTGCCGCCAAGCAGCTGGATGGCGTCGAGCGCCATCAGCGTCGCTTTTTCGGCGGCAAACAGCACGCAGCCAGCGGCATCCTTGCGTGTCGTCAGGCCGCGATCGCAGGCAGCCGCGACAGCATAAACGTAAGCGCGCGCGGCGTTCATCGTCGAATACATGTCGGCAAGTTTGCCCTGTACCAGCTGGAACTCGCCGATCGGCTGGCCGAACTGCTTGCGCTCATGCACATAGGGGATCGCCACGTCGAGACAGGCCGCCATGAGCCCGAGCGGTCCGCCGGCGAGCACGGTGCGCTCGTAGTCGAGGCCCGACATCAGGACCTCGACGCCGCGGCCCTCCTCATGCAGCACATTGTCATAGGGCACCTCGACATTGTCGAACACCAGTTCGCCGGTGTTGGAGCCGCGCATGCCGAGCTTGTCGAGCTTTGGCGATGCCGAGAAGCCGGCCATCGTCTTTTCGACGATGAAGGCGGTGATGCCGTGCGATTTCCGCTCCGGATCGGTCTTGGCGTAGACCACCAGCGTTTCGGCGTCGGGGCCGTTGGTGATCCACATTTTCGAGCCGTTGAGCACATAGCGGTCGTTGCGCTTTTCGGCGCGCAGTTTGAGCGAGACGACGTCGGAGCCGGCGCCCGATTCCGACATGGCCAGCGCACCTGCCCTTTCGCCCGAGCACAATGCCGGCAGGAATTTCTCCTTCTGCGCCGGCGTCGCCCAGCGGTTGATTTGGTTGACGCAGAGGTTCGAATGGGCGCCGTAGGAGAGACCAACCGAGGCCGAGGCGCGCGAAATCTCTTCCACCGCAATGACGTGGGCAAGATAGCCCATGCCGCTGCCGCCGAAATCGGGATCGGCGGTGATGCCGAGAAGGCCGAGCGCGCCGAGCTCTTTCCACAGATGCGTGGGGAATTGATTGCTGCGGTCGATCTCGGCAGCGATCGGCGCTATTTTCTCCTGGGCAAAGCGGCGCACCAGATCGCGCAGCGCCTCGATGTCCTCGTCATGCCCGAAGCTGAGTGTGTTCGTGTACATGCCGCTCCCTCCCGGAACTATCGTCTATGTTCGCGCCAACTAGGCGCATTGTCATTGAAAGATATGTCGCCGTGACTTCAGCCATCGACAGCCGCTCGCCCGGCCGGAACCAGACGATGACGCCGGTCATCATCTGGATCAGGGCCATGGCAGTGAGCCCGGTGTCATCGACACTGAAGGCGCCGGCCTCCGCGCCGTCGCGCAGGATGGCGCGCAACTCCTTCTCATAGGCGGTGCGCATGCGCAGTATCTGCGTCAGCCGGTCATGCGACAGGCTGCGCAATTCCATGTTCGAGACATGGGTTGAGTGGCGGCGCTCGATGTGGAAAGCGATGTGGTTTTCGACATAGGCGGCAAGCCGCGTTGCCGGATCGGCAGCGTCGGGGCGTGCGGCGTCCCACGCTTCGATCAGCCCTCCCATATGTTCGCGCATCAGCGTGAACAGCAGGTCTTCCTTGGTCGGAAAATAGCGGTAGAGCGCGGCGGCCTGGACGCCGACCTCGGCGGCAAGCTGCCGCATCGACATTGCCTCGTAGCCGAAGCGGGCGATCAGGCTGACCGCAGCCTCCCGGACGGCCGCTTCAGTTTTTTCGCCGTCGGATCCCGTTGTGCGTGCCATGAACGTCTCCCGATACCTAGTAATAAAACGAACGTTCAATTAATTCAAGCGGCAATAAAGTGGTTCCGTCTAGACGATGATCCGAAAGTCGATGGGCGCGTCGAGGAGTTCGAATTCCTCGGTCTCGACCTTCGAAACCGAAGCTCCCCTTGGTCCTTGCCGGAGCTGTTCGATCATTGTGGAAACCGCAGCATCGGCACCGGCAATCCAGGCCGTCACGGTGCCGTCTCGTTCATTGCGTACCCAACCTACGAGGCCAAGCCCTGTCGCTTCGCCTCGCGCCCACATCCGGTAGCCGACGCCTTGCACCTTGCCATGCACACGCGCCTGCACTGCCCTTTGCCGGTCATCCATCGTTGCCTCCCATGCACAGAAACTGGCGCGGAATCGGACGAAAGCAACAGGCTTGAGTGTCGGATTGCTGCTGGATCGACGGAGTCGGGGTCGCGGCTGATTCTGTTTTGGCCTTGGCGGCCTCGGCAGGCTCTGTTGCGATGGCAATCGGCGGGGCTAGTTTCCCCGCGCCGCGGCGAGTGCGCCGGGCAGTTCCTCGGCAAAGATGTCGAGTTCATGATCGAGGCCGACGCTGACCCGGATGCAACGTTCGAGCCTTGGCGCCATCGGTTTGCGAATGAAAACGTCGCGCGACAAAAGGTTTTGCAGCACTTTCAGCGCGAAGGCGCCGTCCTGGCCGCAGTCGATGGTGACGAAATTGGTCGCCGATGGCAGCGGCTTCAGCCCGTTCGTCTCCGCAATCCCGGCTATACGTGTGCGGCCGGCAGCGACTCGCGCCACCACGCTGTGCAGCCAGTCCTGGTCGGCCAGCGCCTCGACGCCGGCGATCTGCGCCATGCGGCTGACGCCGTAATGGTTGCGGATCTTCTCGAAGTCACGGATCACCTCGGCTTCCGCCACCGCATAGCCGCAGCGTATGCCGGCCAGCCCGTATGCCTTGGAGAAGGTGCGCATGCGGATGACATTGGGTCGCGCGACATCGATCGGCGGCAGCGCCGAGGCCGGCCCCAATTCGCCATAGGCCTCGTCGAGCACCAGCATGGTGGTTTCCGGCAAAGCTTCGACGAAGCGGGTGATATCTCCTGCTTCCCACCAGCTGCCCATCGGATTGTCCGGATTGGAGAGATAGACCAGCGACGCCTTCTCCTTGATGACTGCCTTGAGCAGGCCGTCCAGGCTTTCCTTGTCGTTCTCGTAAGGCATCGTGACCAGCCGGCCGCCGACGCCGGCAATGTGGAAGTTGAAGGTCGGATAGGCGCCGAGCGAGGTGACCACTGCGTCGCCGGGCGCGACATACATGCGCGCCACCAGGCTGAGCAGCCCGTCTATGCCTTCGCCGACCACGACGTTTTCGGCGCCGACGCCGAGATGGCGGGCCGCAGCCTGCTTCAGATCGTAATTGTCGGGATCGCAATACATCCACTGGTCACGCGCGACGCGCTCCATGCGCTCGATAACGCGCGGCGAAGGCCCGAAGCTGCTTTCATTGGCGCCGATGCGGGCGCGAAAAGCACGTCCGCGCTCGCGCTCCTGCGCTTCCGGTCCGACAAACGGCACCGTCGAGGGAAGCGCGCCGACAAGCGGCGTGAGGGCAGGGCGCTGGCGCATGGCAAAGGCTCACGAGAAAATGGGCCTTCTTGCTAGCGTGGAGGCATGTTGGGCGCAAGATGACAATGCCGCACTGGATTTCGCCGATCCGTTTTGCTAGCGAGATAGAATGAGCAACCGATTGCCGCCCGCTTGGGCCAAGCACCTTAAAACCCAACCAGCACCGAAGGGCGCACCGCCGAAGGTTGGGCAACCGAAACTTCAGCCCGCAATGGCGGCTCCGTCTCGCGCTCAGGCCAATGATATGTTGTTGAGGCAGGCGCTCGAGTTCCAGCAACAGAATCGATTGCCTGAGGCGGAAGAACTCTGTCATCGCGTTCTGGCGAGAACGCCCGAACATCCACTGGCCCTCTACGTACTAGGTACGCTGGGCATCGGGTACGACGACGAGAAGGTCCTGCGGTATTTTGGTCGGGCGATCGCGCAGGAGCCTCTAAATCCCTACTACCACCTTAGCCTCGGTCAAGCCTATTTGAGGCTCAGCGAGTTTACGCCGGCGATCAAACACATTCAGCACGCACTGGCTTTGAAGCCGGATCTTGTGGAAGCGCTTTGCGCCTTGGGTGATGCATACAATTCGTTTGACAAGGGGGAAATGGCGCTGCCTCTCTACGAGAAGGCGCTCAGGGTCGATCGGGATCATCCCGCAGCCCGGTTAGGGTTGCCTCGCGCGCTGGCAAGTCTCGGCCGTATGGACGAAGCCGCGACTCATCTGAAAGAGGCAATAGAACGACGCATTGCGATACCTGCTGCCTACAACGCGCTTGTACGCACGCGCAAATTCGCCGAAGAGCCGCCAGAACTTGAGGCGATCCTGACGGAACTTCAAGACCCCCACCACGGATCGGAAGGGGCGCCGGCGCTTCATCACGCCGCCGGAAAACTGCTCAACGACCTCCGCCGCTACAAGGAGGCGATGGATCACTTCAAAAAAGGAAATCAGGCCGGCGGCCAGAGATTCGATCTGCAATCCTACCGTCGCTGGGTCGACGCCCTGATCGAAACCTTTACACCGGAACTGGTGGCTTCAAGGTCTGCTCGCGGTAATACCTCGGAGGTCCCTGTGTTCGTGGTCGGTATGCCCCGCTCGGGCACAACACTGACTGAGCAGATCTGCGCCAGCCACCCCGCTGTTCATGGCGCTGGAGAGTTAACCAAGCTTAGACGCATATCGAATGGGATCGATCTTGGGTATGGTTCCGACGTAAACCCCAGGGAAGCGCTCGCATTGATGACGCCTGAGTTGTCGACGATGCTGGCTGCGGAGCACGTTGCCTACCTGCGCGAGCGAGCGCCCGATGCGCTTCGAATTGTCGACAAGATGCCGCATAATTTCGAGTTGGTCGGCCTGATTGGCATTCTTTTTCCCAATGCGCGTGTCATTCATTGTCGCCGCGACGCCATCGACAACTGCATCTCTTGCTTTGTCCTGCAGTTCAGTACGGCGCATAGCTATAGCGCCGATCTTGAGACGCTGGGACTTTACTACAGGGAGTACGATCGCCTGATGCGGCATTGGGACAAGATTTTCCCGGGCCGTATCTTTGAAAACCGGTACGAGACGTTGATTGAAAATCAAGAGAAGCAGTCGCGCCGGCTCATAGATTATCTCGGACTGCCTTGGCACGATGCCTGCTTGCGCTTTTTTGACAGGGGGGGCTCTGTAAACACCTACAGCGATTGGCAGGTCCGCCAGCCTATCTATACGTCGTCCGTCAAGCGGTGGAAGAACTACGAAAGCGAGATCCAGCCGCTGATTGAGGCCCTCGGCGATTTGGCTCATATCTGATCTGAATCTGGAATCCAGACATCATGAGCACACCGCGTCGCCTTTCCGGCAATCTGGGCAGCCGTTGAGAAGGTCGACACCTGCAACGTCTGAAAAAGGCGCGACGGACCAAAAAACCCGGCGGCGCCCGCCGGGTTCGATTTTGAGCCAGGCTCTGCCTGTTAGAACGAGCGCTGGAAGCGCAGCAGGCCGCCAATGCTGCTCTTCTTGTCGGCGTTGGTGAAGTTGGAGAAATTGGCGTCGTCGAACTTGCCTGCATTGAGGTAGTCGACTTCGGCCGTGACCGTGAAGCCGGGAACAACGTCGTAGGCGATGTTGGCGGCAACACCGAGATTCTTCCATTCGTCATACGAGACCTGGGCATTGAACGAGGTCTTCTCGTTGATGGTGTAGGTGCCGCCACCCCAGAATGCCCAATTACCGCCCCACTGCTTGTAGAAGCCGCGGCCGCCGGCGTCGATCGCATAGCTCGAGTCCGTCAAATTGTCGTCGGTGCCGTAGCCGCCCATGATGAACAGCGACAGGTTCTGCATCGGGGTGACGTCCAAACGCACCTTGCCGGCGACTTCTTCATAGTTGCTGTCGTACGCGACGACGCCGGTGATGGCGCCCCAGCCCTGCGTGTACTTCAGACCGCCGACGACATGCGGAACGTAGCTGTCGATCGTGTCGAAGCCCGAGCCCTCTTCGAGAGAGACGACAGCCGAGAAGCCGTTGCCCGCATCGAAGTAGTACTGGACCACGTTGGTATCGAAATCGCCGTAGGGAACGAGCGTATCCTGAAGGACGTTGCCGGCGTAGCCGATGAACGTGTCGAAGGCCGATTCGTCCTTACCGACGCGCAGGCCACCGAGCTGGATCCAGGCGAAGTTCAGCGAAACGTTCTTGTTGCCGGCAGGGTTGGAGTTGAACTCGTCTGCTTCCGTTGCCGGATCGTCTGCCGACGGGTAGCCGTTGCGGTTGCCGAAGTTGAAGCGGGTCTCGGTGTAGGTCTTCAAGGTGCCGAGTTCGGTTTCCTGGCCGGTCCAGGTCTTCAGCGTGAAACGGGCGTTCTTGTAGAAGGTATCCTGCTCGTCGCCATCCTTATGGTCGAAGGACCTCGCACCGTCGAACGAGCCGACGTCGCCGGCGCCGATGTCGTAACGGACATAGCCGCCGATGCGCAGGCAGGTTTCGGTGCCGGGAATGTAGAAGTAGCCCGAGCCGTAAACGTCGCAAATCTTGACGTATTCAGCCGGTTCCGGCTCGGCGACGACGACGGCGTCGGCGGCGCGCGCACCGGAAACTGCGATCAAGGCCGCAGCGGAGCCGAGAAGAAGGCTCTTAATGTTCATTTTCTGACCTCCAGTCAGAATCGAACAAGATAGTCAAGCCGGCGACAAGCGTTTTCGCTGTAATCAATTGTTATTGTTGAAGTTATTGAAAAGATGGACCTTTGCGGCAGGTGATGCGGCCATCACCACAGGCGCTTGTTGGCGAAAGCATGCCCTGAACCGGATTTGAGATAGCGCTCGAATGAAGCTGCCTTGGCCTGGTTCGAAAAGGCCATATAGGTGACGATCCGCCACGGCAGAAACTTGGATGTATGGCTGGATTTCCCCGCATTGTGCTCGACAAGCCGCCGTTTCAGGTCCGTCGTTATGCCGATATAGCGTTCGCCTTCCGCAGCCGTACTCTCCAGAAGATACACATACCACATGAGCTGCTCTCCTTTGCCGGGGCTTCGGAGGGCATCCTCTCCGCCATCCTGCTTCGCGCTGAGGTGGGCTTGTCCTGCGAAGCTCGAAGAGCGAAGCAGGACTGCCAATCGAATTTGCAAGGGATTCTCTGGGCTTACGCTGTGCGGCACGTAGCACACCACACGGTCCGGCCCTCCTACGCCAAGGCTTCGGAGGGCATCCTCTCCGCCATCCTGCTTCGCGCTGAGGGTTGGGCTTGTCCTGCGAAGCTCGAAGAGCGAAGCAGGATGGCGGAGAGGATGGGATTCGAACCCACGAGAAGCTTTTGACCTCTACTCCCTTAGCAGGGGAGCGCCTTCGACCACTCGGCCACCTCTCCGTTGCGCCGCTGGATAGAGAAAAGCGCCGGCACAATCAACAAGCCGGCGCGATAATCGTTGAAAAATCCGCATTCGGCCGCAGCGCCGCCTTTTGCATGCGGCGATTCTGCGGCGGTTCCTGGCTGGCGAGTCGGCGACATGGCCGCAATTCTGGCCGGCCATCGCCAGATTCGGCCGCATTGCGCGGCGCTGGAAAAGGCTTGCGGGCCCTTCGATAGTTAATGAGAGCTTTCTGACTGAGGCCAAATCGTGTCATTTGTGCAACAACGCATGGGGATAGCGCCCGCATAGCCCTTTCGCCGGTACGATCGTGGTTGAACGCCGCCGCCTCATGGGTAATGTCGATTTCGAAGGAGCGGCGCGGTGCGCATCTTTTTCGGTAGTGGGGATGGGGCAGGGAACGCTGTCCTTCAGCAAAGAATACCCAGACCCGTTTTTTAACTTTTGACTGGAGGTCAGAAAATGAACATTAAGAGCCTTCTTCTCGGCTCCGCTGCGGCCTTGATCGCAGTTTCCGGTGCGCGCGCCGCCGACGCCGTCGTCGTCGCTGAGCCGGAACCGGCTGAATACGTCAAGATCTGCGACGTTTACGGCTCGGGCTATTTCTACATCCCCGGCACCGAAACCTGCCTGCGCATCGGCGGCTATATCCGTTACGACATCAGTGGTGGCGACGTCGGCTCGTTCGACGGTGCGAGGACCCGTGATGTAGAGGATGGCGGCGAGAACGACACCTGGCGCAAGAAGGCCCGCTTCGCGCTGAAGACCTGGACCGGCCAGGAAACCGAACTCGGCACCTTGAAGACCTACACCGAGACCCGTTTCAACTTCCAGAATGGCAATCGCTATGCCACCCTATATGGCAACCCTGCTGGCAACACCGGTGCTTCGCTGAACTTCGCCTGGATCCAGCTTGGTGGCCTGCGCGTCGGTAAGGACGAATCGGCCTTCAATACGTTCATCGGCTATGCCGGCAACGTCATCCAGGATACGCTCGTTCCCTATGGCGATTTCGACACCAACGTCATCCAGTACTACTTCGATGCGGGCAACGGCTTCTCGGCCGTCCTCTCGCTTGAAGAAGGCTCGGGCGGGGGCGTATTTGGGCGCTACGGCGCAGGCACCATCGACAGCTACGTTCCGCATGTTGTAGGCGGTCTGAAGTACACGCAGGGCTGGGGCGCCATCACCGGCGTCATCGCTTACGACAGCAACTATGAAGAAGTCGCCGGCAAGGTTCGTTTGGACATCACCCCGATGCAGAACCTGTCGCTGTTCATCATGGGCGGCTATGGCACCGACGACAATCTGACGGATCAGTCCTATGTCTTCAATGCTGGTGGCCGCGGCTTCTACAAGCAGTGGGATGGCAACTGGGCGGTCTGGGGTGGTGGCACCTACACCATCAACGAGAAGACCTCATTCAACGTCCAGGTCTCGTATGACGAAGGTGAGAACCTCGGCATCGCAGCGAACATCGCCTACGATGTGGTTCCCGGCTTCACTGTCACGGCCGAGGTCGACTACCTCAATGCGGGCAGTTTGGATGACGATGCCTTTGGCGCGAATCACAACTGGACCAATGCTGACGACGAGAGCCAGATTGGCGGTATGCTCCGCTTCCAGCGCTCGTTCTAAGGGCTGGCTTTAAACAAATGAATACCAGCCCGGGCGTTTCAACGCCCGGGCTGTTTTGTTTCGCGACTGGGTCAAGACAAGCAGAAGGAACAGGGGGAATCGGCAGCTGAACAGTCCGTAGGGTGAGTTCGTGGGATCCGCTGATGGGCGGATGAATTCACAACTGCGTGATTAAATCTCTTGAAAGGACGCTTCCAAGCGGGTAGGTCTGACTCTATCCACTCGGGGGTGTGGCAATTTATGACCATCGACGCGATACAAGAGGGTGACCCCTCCGAACATTTCTCAATGTTCTCTTCTCAAAATGCTAAGATAAAATACAGCTACAACAAGATCAGAGAAGTAAAGTCGCACCGGGTCGGAGAGCTTTTTTCAGCGTACCGAGACATACTCTGGGATGACGGGCGACATAAATACAATGTCAGCTCCTTCATCGGCGAAATAGACGAGATTCTCCTCGGAGAACGGTTCAGCGCCTTTGACCAGGGCACCCTTGATAATCTTATCGGCACCTTGCGCCAGCGCGGCAACAGCAACGCAACCATCAATCGAAAGATGGCTGCCCTCAGCAAACTGCTGCGCAAGGCTTACAAGATGGGGGATATCCACAGCCTGCCCGAGTTCCGCCGCCAGAAGGAGCGGGCGGGACGGATTCGTTTCCTCGAAAGGGACGAAGAAGCAAGGCTGTTTGCCGCCATCAGGACCCGCAGCGAAGATGCCTACCGTCTCTCGGTCTTTCTTGTCGACAGCGGCTGCCGCCTCGGCGAGGCGCTCGGACTGATCTGGAACGACATCCAGGAACACCGCGTCTCGTTCTGGATCACCAAATCCGGCCGCAGCCGCACCATCCCGATGACCGAGCGGGTCAAGGAGGTCATCAAACTGCCTCCGTCAGTGGGCCGCCGGCCCAAGGGCCCGTTCACCAAACTTAGCCAGGCGCAGTTTCGCGCCATCTGGAACGATGCCAAGGCCGAAGTCGGCCTCGGCGCCGACGACCAGGTGGTGCCGCATATCTTGCGTCACACCTGTGCCTCACGTCTGGTCCAGGGCGGCATCGACATCCGCCGCGTGCAGATGTGGCTCGGCCACCAGACGCTTTCGATGACCATGCGCTATGCGCATCTGGCCACCAACGATCTCGACGGCTGCGTTGTCGTGCTGGAAACGCCCCGCGGCGAGGGGTTATCCGGCGATGGAAAAAACTCCGCCTTCGCATCGCCGCTGACCACGGCCTCAGTGCCGGCACCTGCCCAAAAGAGCAAAGCGGCAGCTGCGAAGGCACCCAAGACGCCCCGGAAAAGCTCGAAAGCCAAATAGTTACCCAAGGCTTTCATATACTGCCATGGCAACCCCAGGATCATATGATCTTGGGGTTTACTTATCCTGGGCCGTATTTAGTACTCCATCCAGGAAGGCCGCGATAGCGCCCGGCAGGTTGCCTGTCTCCAGGAAGGGGGCATGGCCTTGGCCCTCGACGGTGGTCGCTTCCATGCCGGGATGACGCTTTTGCATCTCGTCGAGTGTGTCGGCCGACAAGAGTTTCGAGTTGGCGCCGCGAATGGCAAGCAAAGGTATCGCCGCCAGCGCCTCGAACTGTGGCCACAGATCCGGCAACGGCTTGCTGAGGTCGAGGCCCGCCACCGTCTCGACCAGTTGGGGGTCGAAATCCGGCAACAGGAGGCCTTCGTCCGTCTCGCGGTAGAGGGCCGACACCATCCGCTCCCAATCCGCCGCGGTCAGAGCGGGAAAATCCGCTCCGTGCGCGACGCGTTGCGCATCGATCGCCTCATGGCGGCTCTTCGGTTTCGGTGCCGGGTCGAGATAGGTTTGGATATGGGCCAGCCCCGCGGCCTCGATCACGGGTCCGATGTCGTTCAGCACTATGGCTTTCAGTATGGCTGGCCGCAGCGCGCCGAGCACGTGGATGATCAGTCCGCCACGCGATGTGCCGATGAAGGCCGCTTCCTCGACGTCCAGGGCAGCCAGCCCGGCGAGGACATCGCCGGCTTCGATGCCGACATTGTAGTGGCCGATATCAGGATCGTAAGCGGACTGGCCGCGGCCACGGTAGTCGAAGGCGATGACCTTGCGCGGATTGTCGGTTCGCTGCGACAGATAAAGCGCCAGCTCATGGAAATCGCGCGCGTTGCGGGTCAGGCCGGGCAGGCAAACGACCTGCCAGTCTGCCGAATTGGTCTCGGCATAGACGCGGGCGTGAAGCTTGAGCCCGTCCGGCGCGGTGTAGAAAAAGTCGGAGAAGCCGTCGGTGCTCGACATATTAAAAGGACTCCCTGTCCGGATTGTCTCCGTCTGCTACAGGCGAGGGTGGGAGCGGTCAAATCGAGGGTTGTCGGCAAGCTGACACTCTTGGAAATGCCAGACATCTCCCCCACGAGGGGGGAGATTGGCGGTTCAGGCGCTACGCCCTTCCTTCGACGTTGGAGATCGGCGAAATCGGCAATGACAGCTGATCTCCCCACTCGTGGGGGAGATGGCCGGCAAGGGTGCGCGAAGGATCGCCAACGTCTGCCCGTGGCGACAGCTCTGCGGCCTCAGCCTCTTCCGTTCACCAAATCCCCAACGATATCGTACTTCCCCGAAATGCGCATCTTGTAGACCTCGTAATTCTCCATCACGCGCTGCACGTAACTTCTTGTTTCGGTGTAGGGAATTCGCTCGATCCAGTCGACGACGGCGTCGATGCCCTTGCCGCGCGGGTCGCCGTACTTGGCTACCCATTGGCTGGCGCGGTTAGGGCCGGCATTGTAGCCGGCGAAGGTCAGCACATAGGAGCCGCCGAAGCGGTCGAGCTGCTCGCCAAGGAAGGCAGCCCCCAGCGTCGCATTGTAACCGGCATCGCTGGTCAGCCGATCCTGGGAAAAGCTCAGTCCTGCCTTCTTCGCCAACTGCTTGGCGGTGCCCGGCATCAGCTGCAGCAGGCCGCGCGCGCCGGCGCTGGAGACGGCGCCGACATTGAATTCGCTTTCCTGGCGGGCGATCGCATAGGCCAGCGCCTTGCCCGAGCCGGATATGTCGGCGGTGTCGGGAATGACGCCCAGCGGATGCGACAGCGCGCCGACATCGATGCCGCGCGCGCCGGCGATCTTGCCGATCTTCAGCGCCATGAAATGATTGCCCTGCTTTTCCGCCAGCACCGCAAGCAGCGCCAGCTCGCCGGGGCTGGTCAACTGCCCGGCGAGGTCGCGGTAAAGCGTCTCGGCATAGCGGTCGTAGCCCGCCTCCTGCAGTCGCTTGATGGCGCTGACGGCTTCGCGGCCGTCAAAGCTTTGGCGGTCGGCAGTGCTTGGCTCGGGATAGACGATGTTCAGCGTGCGCAAGCCAACCCGTTCCGCCGCCAACTGCCCGTAGAAAGTGGTGCCATAGGCTGCCGCCTTGGTGAAATAATCCTTCGCATTGCCGGGACCGCCGACTTCCGCCGCGCGGCCAAGCCAGTAATAGGCGCGTGACAGCGACATCGGTCCCTGCGCGAGATCGGCGATGCGGGCAAAATGGGTCGAGGCCGTCGCAGGATCGTTGAGGCCGCGCAACGCATACCAGCCGGCGTGGAATTCGGCCTCGGCGGCGCTGGCGGGGCTTTCGGCGGCATGCGCGGCAACGATCTTGTAGGCGGTCTTCCAGTCGCCCTGGTCGACCAGTGCGCGCGACAGCACGCGGCGCTCGACCCACCAGGCATCGGGATCGACCAGCGCGTCGCGGCTCGTTGGCGCTTTCATCATCACCGCGGCGGCGTCCGCAAACTTCCGCTGCTTGCGCAGATATTCGGCTTGCGCGAAGAAATAGCCGGCCGATTGCTGCGCGGCAGGCACCGCTTTCAACAGCTTGGCCGCGTTCTTGTCGCCACGCGAGGCGGCGGCCCAGGCATCGGCCAGCGGTTGCCCGCCGGCAAGTGCTGCGACCCGCAGTGCCGAATTCTCCCGGTCGGCATAAAACATCCGTTCCATGCGGAAACGATGGTCGGCAGCCGGAATGATGGCGCCAAACTCCTTGCTGACGGCCGCCTCGTCCCTGGCTTCCAGCTTCTCGGTGCGCCAGAATGGCGACAGCACGGAAAGCGCAGCCTTGGTGTTGCCAAGAGCTACATAAGAACGGGCAAGGATGACCACGCCTTGAAAGGTCAGCGGCTGGCTGCCGTCAAAGGCTTTCACCACGGTCTGCGGCGAGGGGTTTTCGCGATAAAGCGCGCGCTCGCTGTTCTTGCGCAGAGCGATGGTGCCCGGCCAATTCGGCAACATCTTTGCGGTATCGGCAATCTCGCTGCTCGGCACACGGTCGCCGCCATAGAGCGCGATCGCCCAGGCCAGGATATGGCGGTCCAGCGAACTGGCCGGCAATGTTTCGCGCACCGCTCGTGCCGCGGCGATATCGCCGGTCGCCAACGCGTCGAGACTGCCTTTCAACACGGCGATATTGGCGGAGGGCGCATCGGTCTGCGCTCCATCTTGCATGTCAGGCATCGGGATCGATGAGGTCGTCTGCTCGTCGACGCTCTCGTTTGCCGCCGTTCCCACTATCAGCAGGGCAACGGCGCCAAGCAATATGAAGCGGAGTGGCCGACTGGCCGGCATGATCCTGATCTTTCCCTGTTGCGGCACTTTAGATGGCAAGCCCAGGTGCCCGAGAGCCTAGACTTAGGTCGTGAAGAGCTCGTAAACAAAGGGTTATCGAGGCCGTTCGAATTGCGCTTGCTGGCACCATCGGCATGCTTGCCGCGCAACAGTGTCGAGACTATGGTGCGCGGCTTCGCTTTCGGCTAGAAGGCGCCCGATGCATGTCGCCCAAAAGCGGGAACCGGTTTTGGGACGATGACACGCATAAACAAACAAGTTCCAAGGAGTTGGACGACATGCTGAGAGGCTCGCTTACTGCGCTCGTGACGCCGTTCGAAAAGAGCGGACGTTTCGACGAGAAAGCCTTTCGCGCCTTCGTCGAATGGCAACTTGGCGAGGGCACGACGGGCCTCGTCCCGGTCGGCACCACCGGAGAGTCGCCGACGCTGTCGCATGACGAGCATCGCCATGTCGTCAAGGTCTGCATCGATGTGGCCAAGGGCCGCGCTCCGGTCGTCGCCGGCGCCGGCTCCAACAACACCGCTGAAGCGGTCGGTCTGGTGCAGTACGCCGAGCAGGCGGGCGCCGACGCCGCTCTGGTCGTCACGCCTTATTACAACAAGCCAACACAGCGCGGCTTGTACGAGCATTTCGCTGCCGTCGCCAGGGCGACCAAGCTGCCGATCATCATTTACAACATCCCGCCGCGCTCGGTGATCGACATGATGCCGGAGACGATGGGCAGGCTGGCGCACGACTTCAAGAACATCGTCGGCGTCAAGGATGCCACCGGCAAGGTCGAGCGCGTGTCCGAACAGCGCGCCACCTGCGGCAAGGAGTTCATCCAGCTTTCAGGTGAGGATGCCTCTGCCCTCGGCTTCAACGCTCATGGCGGTGTCGGCTGCATCTCGGTGACGTCGAATGTCGCGCCGCGGCTGTGCGCCGAATTCCAGGAAGCCACACTGTCCGGTGACAGCGCCAAGGCGCTGGAATTGCAGGACCGTCTGCTGCCGCTGCACAAGGCCATCTTCCTTGAGCCCGGCCTGTGCGGCGTCAAATACGCGCTGTCGAAGATTGGCAAGGTCGAGAACGTGGTGCGCTCGCCGCTGGTGACCATCGAGGCGTCGACCGCCGAGAAGATCGATGCGGCGATGAAGCACGCCGGCTTGATAAATTGAGGATGAGGCGCCACCTCTCCGCATCATGAACCAGGTCAGAAAAGCCGATCCAAACAACAAAACCGTTGCGGAAAACCGCAAGGCGCGGTTTTCCTATGAGGTGCTCGACACCGTCGAGGCCGGCCTGGTGCTGACCGGCACCGAGGTCAAGTCGCTGCGCCAAGGCCAGGCCAACATCCAGGACAGCTACGCCTCGGTCGAGGGTGGCGAGATCTGGCTGATCAATTCCTATCTGCCGGAATACCTGCAGGCCAACCGCTTCAACCACGAGCCCAGGCGGCGTCGCAAGCTGCTGCTCAACAAGCGCGAGATGGCAAAACTGGCGCAGAGCATCGACCGCGAAGGCATGACGCTGGTGCCGCTGAAAATCTACTTCAACGACCAGGGCCGTGCCAAGCTGCTGCTCGCCGTCGGCCGCGGCAAGAAACTGCACGACAAGCGCGAGAGCGAAAAGCAGCGCGACTGGTCGCGCGAAAAGGGCCGGCTCATGAAGGAACGGGGCTAAGAACCTCGAGCCACAGCCCCAGAAAAGCCACATCGGCTTTCAAGTTTCCAGCGACATACGATGGGGAAAGGCTTGAAGAACCGGATCATTCTCTGGGGTGCGGCCAGTCTGGTCTTCGCCGGCATCGTCGCCGCAGGTGGCATCTTCTATTTCCGGACGTTCTCGCCGGATCGTGACAGCTATCCGGTCAGGGGTATCGACGTTTCCCATCATCAGGGTGAGATCGACTGGCGGCGCGTTGCCGCCGACGATGTCGCCTTCGCGGTCATCAAGGCGACCGAGGGCGGCGACCATGTCGACGATGCCTTCGCCAAAAACCTGCGCGAGGCGCGCGCGGCCGGGCTTGCGGTCGGCGCCTATCACTTCTTCACCTTCTGCCGGCCGGGCGCCGACCAGGCGAAAAATTTCATCGCGGTGGTGCCGCACGACCAGCCGCTGCTGCCACCGGTCGTCGACATCGAATTCGGCGGCAACTGCCCGCAACGCCCGTCGCCGGAGCAGCTGAGCGCGGAACTCCAGGCCTTCCTCGGACCGGTTGAAGCTGCGTTCGGCAAGCCGGCGATCATCTACCTGACCGACGAGGCCGAGGACGCCTATGCCGGGAAAATCGACGTTCGCCCGCTCTGGCGTCGCTCGTTGCTCCTGGAGCCAGGTCGCAACGACTGGATCTACTGGCAGTACCACAATATGGGCCGCGTCGACGGGATCGAGGGCGATGTCGATCTGAATGTGCTGAAGGGCGGGCAGGAGAAGCTGGCTGAGTTGTTTGCCGCGCCTTGACCTGGCGTGCTCGACCGGCGCGAGATTGGAACCAAACATCGCGGCGCTGATCGGTCCTACCCAGCGTTCCGGCCAGTCTGCGCGCTAACGAAGGTCGGTTTCAGACCGAGCGCTTCCGGGACTTTCATGATTGTCGCAATTCCGGGTTCCCGTCGCGGCTCAAGGCTTTGGAGAGCGCCTGTCTCGTCATGCCCGCCTTTCGGCAAGCTTCGTCATCCGCGCCCGGGCAAGCCAAGCGCAAGATCGTGCTGGCGGGGTTCTGAAGGCGTTAATTGCGCAGGAAGGCGGCGATGTCGCTGAATACCTTGACAAACATGGGTTCGGTCAAAACACCGGTGTTGGTGTTGTAGCGCGAGCAGTGATAGCTGGAAAACAGCGTAACGCCGCCGGCCGGCAACTGACCGCCGTGCTTGAACGGATAGGCAGCGACGCGCTGACCCAGCGCCCTGACGGTCGACTGGTGGGCGATCGAGCCCAGCGCCAGCACGGCGCGCAATTTTGGAAAGCGCGCGATCGTCGGCACCAGAAAGCTGCGGCAAGTGGCGATCTCGGCGCCGACCGGCTTGTTCTCCGGCGGCACGCAGCGCACCGCATTGGTGATCGCGGTGCCGATCAGTTCGAGCCCGTCATCCGGCCGCGCCTTGAACTCGCCGCGGGCAAGACCGTGAGCGATCATCGTTGAGTAGAGCAGGTCGCCGGCATAGTCGCCGGTGAACGGTCGCCCGGTGCGGTTGGCGCCGCGCAGGCCGGGCGCCAGCCCGACGATCAGCAGCTCGACGGCGTCCTCGCCATCAGGCGGCAGGAAAGTCGGCACCGGCGCATTGAACCACGACGGCTCGCGCTGCCGCCAGTCTGCGATGAAATCATGCAGGCGCGGGCAGAGCGGGCAGTCGCGGTCGGGTTCGGGAGCGGCGTCCAAGGCCGCCGCCGTCAATAGTCTTCCTCTTCGACTTCGGCCGGCTCGGGCCTGCGCACCGGCCGTTCGGAGGGATCGCGGCCGACCTCGTTCTTCAGCGAGGTCAAATCGATGAAATGGTCGGCCTGGCGGCGCAGATCGTCCGAGATCATCGGTGGTTGCGAGGCCATGGTGGAGACGATCGAGACCTTGCGGCCGCGCCGCTGCAGCGCTTCGACCAGTGTGCGGAAATCGCCGTCGCCGGAGAAGATGACATAGTGGTCGACGACATCGGCAAGTTCGAGCGCATCGACGGTCAGTTCGATGTCCATATTGCCCTTGATCTTGCGGCGGCCGGTCGAGTCGGTGAACTCCTTGGCCGGCTTGGTCACCACCTTGAAGCCATTATAGTCGAGCCAGTCGATCAGGGGACGGATCGAAGAGTATTCCTGATCCTCGACCAGAGCGGTGTAGTAATAGGCCCGCAGCAAATAGCCGCGCTTCTGGAAGCTGGACAGCAGTTTGCGGTAGTCTATGTCGAAGCCGAGTGCGCGCGAGGTGGCGTAGAGATTGGCGCCGTCTATGAAAAGAGCGATTTTTTCACGGGGGTCGAACATGGCAATATTCCTTTTTCGAAATAGGTGGCGGACTAATCGAAATGGGTCGTTTATATCGCTCGGCTCGTAAATAAACCGGCTGACCTTTCGTCAACCGAGATAGCGCCAGTTTTACGGCAATCCAAGGGTGCCGGGGCGCACTGCAAGCAATTGTGATCGGAGCCGTGTCGTCGCCCGGTAGGCGGGCTTCGCCGGCAAGGCATTCAGCGGCGCCAGAAGCTGGCATTCGCCAGCCCATGGGGCCACAGAGCCATAATGCTTGTATTTTGGCGGCGTTCGGGTTATGGACCGCGCCTGTTTTCCATCAAATCCAGGCATGAAAGGGGCAATCAATGGCCCGCGTAACCGTTGAAGACTGCATCGACAAGGTCGACAACCGCTTCGAGCTCGTGCTGCTTGCCGGCCATCGCGCCCGCCAGATCAGCCAGGGCGCGCCGATCACCGTGCCGCGCGACAACGACAAGAACCCGGTCGTGGCGCTGCGCGAGATCGCCGACGAGACGCTGTCGCCCGACGACCTCAAGGAAGATCTGATCCACTCGCTGCAGAAGCATGTCGAGGTTGACGAGCCCGAGGCCGACGGCGAGGCGATCGCCGACCAGACCGGCAACGCAGTTGCAGCTACCGACGCCGACGACGCGGAAGAAAACGTCACCTTCGATCGCATGACCGAGGAAGACCTTTTGGCCGGCATCGAGGGCCTGGTTCCCCCGGAAAAGAGCGACGACTACTAATCGCTGCCCTGGACCTGCCGGGAATATGGTTCCGGCACTTCCGTCCCGTGAGTTTCGTGGCTATCTATGAGATGCGCCGTACATCAGTGCGGCGCATCAATCATTTCAGCACCGTGAGAACCCGCCCATGATGCGTCAGTATGAGCTTGTCGAGCGCGTCGCGCGCTACAAGCCTGACGTCAACGAGGCGCTGCTCAACAAGGCCTATGTCTACGCCATGCAGAAGCATGGCCACCAGAAGCGCGCTTCCGGCGATCCCTATTTCTCGCATCCGCTCGAAGTCGCCGCCATCCTCACCGAAATGCACATGGACGAGGCGACGATCGCCGTCGCCTTGCTGCATGACACGATCGAGGACACCACCGCGACGCGGGCCGAGATCGACGATCTGTTCGGCCCCGAAATGGGCAAGCTGGTCGAAGGCCTGACCAAGCTGAAGAAGCTCGATCTCGTCTCCAAGAAGGCCGAGCAGGCGGAAAACCTGCGCAAGCTGTTGCTGGCCATCTCGGAGGATGTCCGCGTTCTGCTGGTCAAGCTCGCCGACCGTTTGCACAACATGCGCACCCTCGACCACATGCCCGAGGCCAAGCGCCTGCGCATCGCCGAGGAGACGATGGACATCTACGCGCCGCTGGCCGGGCGCATGGGCATGCAAGGCATGCGCGAGGAACTGGAAGAGATCGCCTTCCGCTTCATCAATCCGGAAGCCTACCGCGCCGTCACCGCGCGGCTTGCCGAGATATTCGAGCGCAACAAGGGTGTGCTGACCGACATCGAAAAGGCGCTGTCGGCGCTGTTCGAGAAGCATGCCATCAATGCCGGGGTGAAGAGCCGGCAGAAGAAGCCGTGGTCGGTGTTCCGCAAGATGGAGGCCAAGGCGCTGTCCTTCGAGCAGCTCTCGGACATTTTCGGCTTCCGCGTCGTCGTCGACAGCGTCGAAGACTGTTACCGCGCGCTCGGCGCCATCCACACCACATGGTCGATGGTGCCTGGCCGCTTCAAGGATTACATTTCTACGCCCAAGCAGAACGACTACCGTTCGATCCACACCACCATTGTCGGCCCGTCGCGCCAGCGCGTCGAACTGCAGATCCGCACCCGCGAGATGAACAAGATCGCCGAATATGGCGTCGCCGCCCATTCGATCTACAAGGACACCGGCGGCAAGACGAACGGCGCCGCCCATGCGATCTCGAAGGAGACCAACGCCTATGCCTGGCTTCGGCGCACCATCGAGCAACTGGCAGAAGGCGACAACCCGGAAGACTTCCTCGAAAATACCAAGCTGGAGCTGTTCCAGGACCAGGTATTCTGCTTCACGCCGAAAGGCATGCTGATTGCGCTGCCGCGCGGCGCCACGCCCATCGACTTCGCCTATGCCGTGCACACCGATGTCGGCGACACCTGCGTCGGTGCCAAGGTCAACGGCCGCATCATGCCGCTAATGACGGAACTGAAGAACGGCGACGAGGTCGAGATCATCCGCTCCAAGGCGCAAGTGCCGCCGGCGGCGTGGGAGTCGGTGGTGGTCACCGGCAAGGCGCGCTCAGCCATCCGCCGCGCCACCAAGAACGCCATTCGCAAGCAATATTCAGGTCTTGGTGCCCGCATTCTCGAGCGCGCCTTCGAACGCGCCGGCAAGACCTTCACCAAGGAAAGCCTGAAGCCGGTGCTGCACCGGCTGGCGCGCAAGGACATCGAGGATGTGCTGGCCTCGGTCGGGCGCGGCGAACTTGCCTCGACCGACGTCATGAAGGCCGTCTTCCCAGACTACAAGGACGAGCGCGTCACCGTCAGCGCCCCCAAGCAGCGCGAGGAGGGCTGGTCGAAGATCCGCAACGCCGCCGGCATGCTGTTCCAGATGCCCGGCACCCGAGCCGCGCGCAAGGACAAGGACCAGCCGCGCGATGGCGCGGTGCCGATCCGCGGCGTGCGCGGCGACCTGCCGGTGCGTTTCGCGCCGGAAGGGGCCGTGCCAGGCGACCGCATCGTCGGCATTGTCCAGCCGGGCACCGGCATCACCATCTATCCCATCCAGTCGCCGGCGCTGCAGGCCTTCGACGACCAGCCGGAGCGCTGGATCGACGTGCGCTGGGACATTGACGAGCAGACCAAGGAGCGCTTTCCGGCGCGCGTCTCGGTCACCGCCATCAACGCGCCGGGCTCGCTCGCCGACATCGCCCAGGTCGTTGCCTCCAACGACGCCAACATTCATACGCTGTCGATGGTGCGCACCGCGCCCGACTTCACCGAAATGCTGATCGATCTCGAAGTCTGGGATCTGAAGCACCTCAACCGGCTGCTGTCGCAGCTCAAGGATAATTCGAGCGTCAGCGATGCGCGGCGTGTGAATGGGTGAATAGTGAATAGTGAATAGTGAAAGAAGGCGTTCTCACTACCATTCACCATTCACCATTCACCATTCACCATGGACATGGGGCGAGTTATGAATACCGACGAAGTTCTGGGCATTTTCCGCGAGGCAGGCGCTGTTCTGGAGGGACATTTCATCCTGACGTCGGGTCTGCGCAGCCCGGTCTTCCTGCAGAAGGCGCGCGTCTTCATGCATGCCGACAAGACCGAGCGGCTTTGCAAGGCGCTGGCCGAAAAGATCCGCAAGGCGGTGCCGGGCAAGGTCGACTACGTCGTCGGCCCGGCGATCGGCGGCCTGATCCCGGCCTATGAGACGTCGCGCCATCTCGGTGTGCCAGCAATCTGGGTGGAGCGCGAAGGCGGCGAGTTCAGGCTGCGCCGCTTTGAGATCGCGCCGGGATCGCGCGTCGTCATCGTCGAGGACATCGTCACCACTGGTCTTTCGATCCGCGAAACCATCGACTGCCTGCGCGCGATTGGCGCCGAGGTCGTGGCGGCGGCCTGCATCATCGACCGCTCGGCCGGCAAGACCAATGTCGGCGTGCCGCTGATCGCGCTTGCCGAATATGAGGTGCCGGCCTATCCCGCCGACCGCCTGCCGCCGGAACTTGCCGCCATCCCGGCGATCAAGCCGGGTAGCCGCAACATTTAGGGGACATCACCATGATCGCCGGCATCGATCATTTCGTGCTGACGGTCCGCTCGCTGGAGGACAGCTGCGCCTTCTACCAGCGGGTGCTTGGCCTCAAGCGCCTCGACGAGCCGAACCGGCCGACGGCGTTGCTGTTCGGATCGCAGAAGATCAATCTGCATCAGGCAACGCACACTTTTGAACCGAAAGCCAAGACGCCGATGCCTGGGTCCGGCGATTTCTGCCTGATCGCCGCAAGGCCGCTTGCCGAGATTTGCGCCAGTCTGGAAGCCAACGGCGTTGCCATCGAAGTCGGCCCGGTCGAGCGCACCGGCGCCCGCGGTAAGATGATGTCGGTCTATTTCCGCGATCCGGACAGCAATTTGGTCGAAGTCAGCGAATATCGGGAATAGTCTATCCGCCTCGGCGTCGTCTTCGCGCGGACATTGCCGTCGTCAGGGAGCTTTCATCGATATTGTCCTCAGTTTCGCCCCAATGGCGCTCTTGTTACCCGCCTGCGGCAGACCATCGTTACCCGCCTGCGGCAGACCATCGCGGCGGCGTTTCATTGTTCCGCCGCAAGGCAGTCGCTATATCAAAGTCGTTGTTGCCTTTCTGCGCCCTCGAAGCGCAAGATGGAGCGACCGCGCCCGGCCAGGGATGATTGCAATTTGGGCGTGATGAACCGGGAACTGGAACAGAGTGCTTTTTCGACGCCGAAAGCCTGATGGCATTCTGGAGCGGGTGCGTACCTATCTGTGGCCGCGCCGCTCGTTTTCGCGCTCGTTGCAATATTTCTCCAAGCGCATCCTGCGGCTGAAGGCGACACCGCATGCGGTCGCGGCCGGCGTCGCGGCCGGCGTTTTCGCCTCCTTCTTTCCGCTCGGCTTCCATTTCGCCGTCGCCGCCGTGCTCTGCTGGGTGGTCGCCGGCAATCTGGTGGCCGCCGCCCTCGGCGCGGTATTCTTCGGCAATCCGCTGACTTTCCCGCTGCTGTGGGGAGCGTCCTGGGAAGTCGGCAAGCTGATCCTGCATGAGCGCCTGCCCAAGAACGGACCGCCTGCGCATCTTGGTGAGATGATGCACACGCTGTCGTTTGCAAAGCTGTGGCACCCGGTGCTCGAGCCGATGCTGATCGGCGCTGTGCCGCTCGGCCTGATCTTCGGGCTGATCTTCTACGGCATTACCCGCTGGGGGATGACAGCCTTTCGCGAGCAGCGCAGGAAGCGCATGGCAGAGCGGGCGCATAAGGCCGGGCACCGCGGACGGGAAGTTCCGGCGGAATGATCATCGGCATCGGCAGCGACCTGATCGACATCAGACGCATCGAAAAGTCGCTGGAACGGCATGGTCAGCGCTTCATCCAGCGCATCTACACCGAGGTCGAACAGGTCCGCTCCGAAGGCCGCAAGGGCCGCGCCGCCTCCTATGCCAAGCGCTTCGCCGCCAAGGAGGCCTGCGCCAAGGCGCTTGGCACCGGCCTGGCGCAGGGCGTGTTCTGGCGCGACATGGGGGTCGCCAACCTGCCCAGCGGCGCGCCGACCATGGCGCTGACCGGGGGAGCGGCGGCACGGCTGGCCAAAATCCTGCCACAGGGGCACAGAGCGGCGATCCACCTCACAATCACCGATGATTTCCCGCTTGCTCAAGCCTTTGTGATCATCGAGGCGTTGCCCGCCGAACAAGCGCCACATTGATTGCATCAGACGACCGCTATCTAACGCCGACTTGACGTTGCCCAGCGCGCGCCGAGACTCTATACCATCCAACGCACAATCGAGGACGACATGAGCGTGGCTGAAAAATCCGAGAAGAAATCCGGCGGGCTTGGCGAAATCGTCAGCGTCATCATCCAGGCTTTGCTGCTGGCCATGGTCATCCGCACCTTGCTGTTCCAGCCCTTCTCGATCCCGTCCGGCTCTATGCGGCCGACCTTGCTCGAAGGCGACTATCTGTTCGTCACCAAATGGTCCTATGGCTTCTCGCGTTATTCGCTGCCATTCGGCCCCGACATCTTTTCCGGCCGCATCTGGGGTTCCGATCCGAAGCGCGGCGACGTGGTGGTCTTCAAGTTCCCGCCGGATCCGTCGCTCGACTACATCAAGCGCGTCGTCGGCCTGCCCGGCGACAAGATCCAGATGAAGGACGGCCAATTGTTCATCAACGGCCAGGGCGTGCCTCGTGTGAAAACCGGCCAGATCCAAAATCCTGATATCACGGAAGTGCCTGAGCCGGTCGACGTCTATCGCGAGACCCTGCCCAACGGCGTCAGCTACGACACGCTCGACCTGACACCGAATTCGATCACCGACAACACCCGCGAGTTCGTCGTGCCCCCCGGCAACTATTTCATGATGGGCGACAACCGCGACAACTCCTCCGACAGCCGCCTCAGCGTCGGCTACGTGCCGGCGGAGAACCTTGTCGGCCGCGCCAACATCGTCTTCTTCTCGATCGCCGGGAAGGCGAGCCCGCTCGAGATCTGGAAATGGCCGTCGCTGGTGCGCCTGTCGCGCCTGTTCCATTTCGTGAATTGATGGCTTTGAAGCGCCCGACGGGTGAAACTCTGGCCGATTTGGTGACAGCCAAAACCGGCCATTCCTTCCGGGATGTCCGTTTGCTCGAGACCGCGCTGACCCATTCCAGTGCGGTCAAGGCAAGCAGCAACAACCAGCGCCTCGAATTCCTTGGCGACCGCGTGCTCGGCCTGATCGTTGCCGACCTGCTTTTCGAAAAGTTTCCTGAAGCGCCGGAAGGTGAAATCGCCCCGCGCTTCAATGCCCTGGTCGATGCGCGGACATGCTCCGAGATCGGCATTGAAATGCAGCTCGAAGATCTGGTTCGGGCCGACGCTGCCTTGAAGGCGCGCTCGCGTGGCTCGGGCGGAAACTATCTGGCGGATGCGGTCGAGGCGCTGATCGCGGCGGTCTATATCGACGGCGGCCTCGATGCCGCAAGGCAATTCGTCCTGCGCTACTGGGAGCCGCGCTCGCAAAAGGTGGTGGCCAAGCCGCCCAATCCGAAATCCGACCTGCAGGAATGGCTCGCCAAGACCAGCGATGTCAGGCCCGAATACGCGATCGAGAAACGCGAGGGACCTGAACATCAACCGGTTTTCACGGTGTCCGTGAAGGTCGGCGGGTTTGCGCCGGCAAGCGGCACGGGCGGCTCTCGCCGCGCAGCCGAAGAAGCGGCGGCATCGGCGTTTCTTATGCGCGAGGGCATCTGGGCCAACCAAGGGAGTGCGGCATGACCGGCAGCGAAGATCTCCCTCCGGCAGCGGAGGCCACGCATTCCGGCTTCGTTGCCCTGATTGGGGCGCCCAATGCCGGCAAGTCGACGCTGGTCAACCAACTGGTCGGCGCCAAGGTGTCGATCGTCACCCACAAGGTGCAGACCACCCGCGCCATCGTGCGCGGCATCGCCACGCATGACAACGCGCAGATCGTCTTTGTCGATACGCCCGGCATCTTCAAGCCGAAGCGCCGGCTCGACACCGCGATGGTGACCACCGCCTGGGGTGGCGCCAAGGACGCCGATATCGTGCTGCTGCTGATCGATGCCGAGCGCGGCATCAGGGGTGACGCCGACGCCATCCTCGAGCGGCTGAAGGACGTCCGCCAGCCGATGGTGCTGATCCTCAACAAGGTCGACCGGGTCAAGCACGAGGCGCTGCTGGCCCTGGCTGCGGCAGCAAACGAAAAGGTGCCGTTCAAGCGCACCTTCATGGTCTCGGCGCTGACCGGCTCCGGCTGCAAGGATTTGCTCGACTATCTCGCGCAAGCTCTGCCGGTCGGCCCCTGGTACTATCCGGAAGACCAGATCTCGGACCTGCCGATGCGCCAGCTGGCCGCCGAGATCACCCGCGAGAAGCTGTATCTGCGGCTGCATCAGGAGTTGCCCTATTCCTCGCATATCGAGACCGAGAAATGGGAAGAGAAACCGGACGGCTCGGTGCGCATCGACCAGACCATCTATGTCGAGCGCGACAGCCAGAAGAAGATCGTGCTCGGCCACAAGGGCGAGACCATCCGTGCCATCGGCCAGTCGGCGCGCATGGAAATAGCTGGCATTCTCGAGCAGAAAGTGCACCTGTTCTTGTTCGTCAAAGTGCGTGAAAACTGGGGCGACGACCCCGAGCGCTACCGCGAGATGGGGCTTGAGTTTCCCCATTGAGCTTCATCGTCTGGAAATGCCGCCCGGCAGTTTGAGACGATGACATGCCTGATCCAAAACCGACCATCCATACCGATCTCGTGCGCCGGCTGGTCAACGCGCAGTTTCCGCAATGGCGGCATCTGCCGGTGAGCCCGGTGGCGTTTGGCGGTTGGGACAACCGAACCTTCCACCTCGGCAATGATATGACTCTGCGGCTGCCGAGTGCCGCACCATATGCCTTGCAGGTCGAAAAAGAGCACCGCTGGGTGCCCACGCTGGCGCCGCTTCTGCCGCTGCCGATCCCGGTTCCACTGGCGATGGGCGAGCCTGGGGAGGACTACCCCTGGCAATGGTCCGTCTACCGCTGGATCGACGGCGAAACAGCCAAGACCGCCGAAATCGCCGATCGCCGACAGTTCGCGGTCGATCTGGCCAAGTTCCTCATTGCGCTCCGGCGGATCGATCCGGCGGGCGGGCCGCCCGCGGGCCAGCACAATTTCTTCCGCGGCGGATCGCTGAGCGTGTATGACAACCAGACAAGGGAAGCACTCCAGGCGCTGGAGGGGCAGATCGACACCCAGGCGGCCACCGCTGTCTGGGATGCGGCCCTTGCCGCCACCTGGCAAGGGTCGCCCGTCTGGTTTCACGGCGACGTCGCCTGGGGCAACCTTCTGGTCCAAAACGGCCGTTTGAGCGCCATCATCGACTTCGGCACCTCAGGCATCGGCGATCCTTCTTGCGACCTGGCGATCGCCTGGACATTCTTCCAGGGCGAGAGCCGGGAGGCATTCCGGGCTGCCATCGACGTCGATGAAGCGACCTGGGCGCGCGGCCGCGGCTGGACGCTGTGGAAAGCGCTGATCACCGTTGCCGGACACGACGCCAACCAGGCCGAGGCGGAACGATCGCGCCGCGTCATCGACGACGTCCTGGCCGATCACCGGAAATTCGCATGATCAGAGCCTTTCGACGATGTGTGGGGATCCAATGTCAGCACAGATCGCACGCGGCGCGCCAAAACCTTGATTTAGCCACGCAACCGGTGACAAGCTCCTGCCATGGAATGGCGCGACGAGGGAATCATACTCGGCACCCGCAAGCATGGCGAAACCAGCGCCATTCTCGAGGTAATGACGCGTGCGCATGGCCGCCATCTCGGCCTGGTGCGCGGCGGGCGCTCGCGCAAGCAGCAGCCGGTGCTGCAGCCCGGCAACCGCGTCGACCTTTTGTGGCGGGCACGCCTCGACGAGCATCTCGGCACCTTCCAGGCCGAGGCGATCGAGATGAATGCCGCCCGGTTGATGGACAGCGCAGTCGCCGTCTACGGCCTGCAGACCATGGCCGCGCATCTCAGGCTCCTGCCGGAGCGCGACGCCCATGGCGGCCTGTATGAGACGCTTGCCGTGATGATCGCCCATCTGGACGATTCGGATGCCGCCGGCGAACTGGTGGCGCGCTTCGAACTGCTCATCCTCGACGAACTCGGCTTCGGCCTCGATCTCAGCCAGTGCGCGGCGACCGGCGCCAGGCAGGATCTGGCCTATGTCTCGCCGAAATCCGGCCGTGCGGTGTCGCGAGCCGCCGGTGCGCCGTGGCGCGACAAGATGCTGGCGCTGCCGGCCTTCCTGCAGCGCGGCTCCGGCTTGCGGGCGGACCACGCGGCACTCGAGGACGCCTTCCATCTGACCGGTTTCTTTTTCACTCGCCATGTCTACGAGCCGCGCGGCATCGAACAGCCCGATGCCCGTGCCGGCTTCCTCGCCGCCTTGCGCAAGCATCATTCGGGCGGCAAGGCCGCCCTTACGGCCGAAGCTGCGCCAGAAAGGGGAGAGAGACTCGGTGGGTGCTGACCTCCGCAACCGTCCAGGTTCACCGCAAAAGGCGGCATGCGGCAGCATTCCCTCCCCCTTGTGGGGAGGGTTAGGGTGGGGGTACTCGTAGCGCAAGAGCCTCAGCCGGCTTTGCGACGCTCCATGAAATCATCGAGGATGGCGCGCTGACCGCCGAGGATCTTGAGGCTGGCCTCGGCGAAGGAAAACCAGCCGGCCCTGTCGATTTCGGGAAATTCCCTCGTCGCGCCTGACCTTGGCGGCCATTCCATCGTGAACATGTTGCTTTTAACGGCATCGGCATCGAAATCGGCTTCGACACTCCAGGCGATGACGATCTTGCCGCCGGCTTGCCGATAGCTGCCGACAGATTCGAAATCACCATCGATGGCGACGCCGAGTTCTTCCCCGGCCTCGCGCCGGGCGGCGGCCAACTCATCTTCATTGTCCTGGACGAGGCCCTTGGGGATCGACCAAGCGCCTTCATCCTTCCTTGCCCAGAACGGGCCGCCGGGATGGACGAGCAGAAATTCGAGAATGCCGGCCCTTGTCCGGTGGATCAGCAGCCCTGCACTTCGTTTCGGCATTCGATTTCCTCACAGTTCATCCGAGGATAGCATGGCTCCTGGGCAAGTGGCGGCGGCATGCCATTCCTGGCTATCTCAGATGATGGATGAGGATAAAGACCGTAGGCCGCTGGAATTTGCCGACGAAACATGCTCGATAATTTCTTTTCGGCACCATTGCGGTGGCGTGACTTGAATAGCCGTCTGGGGTGGCCGTGTGGCCGCCGCAATTGTCAGTGAAAACTGGCCTGGTTTGGGGGAACCGCCATGTTTGAAAGCCTGATTGGCGCCGTCGTCGTTATCGTGCTTTTTGTCCTCGTCTTGCGCCAGCAGGGCCGCGTCAGTCTGATCGAGCGCGAGCTCGGGGCGCTGCGCAGCCTTGTTCTGTCCGGCGTGCATACGACACCGCCCGTTGCCAAACCGGTCGAGCAGGCTGCAAGCGCACCGGCGGATGCCGCTCACGCTAGCGCACCAGTTGCCGACATAGCTTCGCCAACAACAGCCGACGCGGCACATGCCCAGGCACCGGCCGCCGAGGCCGAAGCGGCCACCAGCGAGGCCGTGCCAGAACTGTCAGCCGCGGCCAAGGCGGCATTCACCGGATCCGCGCATGCCGCCACGGCGAAGGGAGCCCGCCAGGCCGAGGTCGAAACCGCGCTTGGCACACGATGGGCGGTCTGGGTCGGCGGCGTCGCATTGGCTTTGGGCGGCCTGTTCCTGATCCGCTACACCATCGAGGCCGGCATTTTCGGCCCCGAAGTGCGGCTGTCCCTGGCGGCGCTGCTCGGCCTGGTGCTGATCGGCGGCGGCGAGTTCATCCGCCGCACCGGCTTCAAGGTGCCGGTGCAAGGGGCTGCAGGCGCCTATATTCCGGCGATCCTGACGGCTGCCGGCGCCTTCATCCTGTTCGGTACGGTCTATGCCGCGCACGCCATTTACGGTTTCGTCGGCCCGGCCTTCGCCTTCACCGTGCTCGGCGCCATCGGCGTAGCGACGATTGTCGCCGCCCTCGTCCACGGTCAGGCCCTGGCCGGCATCGGCCTTGTCGGCTCGATGGCGACGCCGGCGCTTGTGTCCTCGCAGGCGCCCAACCCATGGGCGCTGTTC
The DNA here is from genome assembly GCF_040321145.1 of Mesorhizobium sp. M0514. NCBI lineage: Bacteria > Pseudomonadati > Pseudomonadota > Alphaproteobacteria > Hyphomicrobiales > Phyllobacteriaceae > Mesorhizobium > Mesorhizobium sp. M0514. The sequence goes on along the minus strand of NZ_JAMYQZ010000043.1, from coordinate 747 downwards.
GTCTACCTGGCGATCGTGCTTGCCGCCACAGCCGTGATCGCCCGCATACGCGACTGGAAATTCCTGATCGCGGCCGCCTTCTTCGGCACCGGCGCCTGGACCATCGCCTACATGATGAGCACGCTCGTCGCCGACCTTGCCGTCATCCTGTTCATCGACGCGGTGACGCTGGCGGTGCTTGCCTTTGTTTGGCTGGGCAGTCGTGGCGGCGAAGCGGAACCTGCAAAGGCGGGCTTCGACTGGCCCTCGATCGTGCCTGGCGTTTTTGTTGCGTTTTCAGCGCTAGGCCTGTCCGTCGACACGACGCTGGTCGCCGCCGGTGGCGCCTTGCCGGGCGCCTTCGTCCTCGTCGCCCTTGTCGCCACCGCACTCTACCGGCCGCGCGCGCTGCCGCTGCTGCATGCCGCCGGCGTGGTGAGCGTGATGATCCATCTCGGCATCATTCCGCCCACCACCATCGGCTCCGACATAACCCAGGGGAATATCGGCTTTGACGGCATGCCGGTGGCGGCCGGAAATCCGTTGACGCTGCGCATCGGCATTGCCCTCGGCCTGGTTTTCATCGGCGCCGGCTTCTGGGCCGCACGCCGCTTCGCCGCCTCAGCACGGGTCCGCGCGGCATGCTGGGCGGCATGGGGCGTCGCTGCGCCGCTGCTTATTCTGCTGACGCTGTGGCTCGCCTACGGCAATCTCGACCGCGACCTTGTCTACGCAGCGATAGCTGCCCTTCTGGTCGTCGTCTTCGCC